>DASTTC010000001.1:0-2835 GCA_035760345.1 Burkholderiales bacterium
CTACGGCACGCGCGAAGCCTTCCTCACCGAGCTCGCGCTCGATCCGCCCTCGGCGAGCTCCGACCTCTCGGGCGAGCCGTACCTCGACGAGGACTATCTGGTGCTGTCCACCGTGCACTCGGCCAAGGGCCAGGAGTGGGACGCGGTGCACGTGCTGAACGTGACCGACGGCAACTTCCCCAACGAATTCGCCACCGGCAAGCCCGAGAGCATCGAAGAAGAGCGGCGCCTGCTGTACGTGGCGATGACGCGCGCGAAGACCCGGCTCGAGCTGATCGCGCCGCTCAAGTACTACGTGACGCAGCAATCGCGCATGGGCGATCGCCACGTCTACGGCGCGAAAAGCCGCTTCCTCACCAGGGGCGTGATGGCCTGCTTCGAGCAGGTGGCCTACGGCGAACCGGACGAAGAGCGAAGCGCGCCGGAGGGCGCCGCCGCGGTCGATGTCGCGGCGAAACTACGGCGGATGTGGGCTTGAATAGGCTTAAATAGGGACTGTCCCTATTTAAGCCGTTACATGCCCCAGCCGTCCGTATTCGCCAGCGTCGCGTTCCTGAAGGTCCACGATTTCGGCCGCCGGCCGGTGGTGGAGCAAACGCGCCTGCGGGCGCAGCTCGAGGCGGTGGTGGCGGTGACGCTCGGCGAGCTGCAGCAGGACCGGCGCATCGTGCTCGATGCGGCCGACGGCATCGCGCTGGTAGTGCTCGGCGACCCGCGCGGCGCGCTAAGCATCGCGCAAAAGGGCCTGGGCGCGGGCGCCGCGGGCCTGCCCCTGGCCATCGGCATCACGCACGGCGCGGTGCGCCTCACCGACAGCGGCAGCGCGGAAGGCCTGATGGGCGACGGCATCTCGGTGGCCGCGGCGGTCGCCGAGATCGCCGGGCCGCAAAAGCTGCTCGCCACGCGCGAGTTCCACGACGCGCTCGCCGACGCCGCGCCCGGCGCCGAAGCCGCGCTCGCCGCCGCGGGCACGCACACCGACGCGAGCCTGCGTTCGCACGCGCTGTACCGGTCCGAGCCGCGCGGCGCGCGCCGGCGCCGGCGGCGCTACGCGCTCGCCACCGCGCTCGCGCTGGTGATGTTGTTCGGCGCGGGCCTCGCCTGGCGCGCCGCGCTCGAAGGCCCGCGCCAGTTTTCCGATCGCCTGGGCGCGGCGTTCAAGTCCGGCGTGCTCAAGGCGCGCGCCGAGGTGCGCCGGATCCTCACGCGCACGGCGCCCTGATGGCGAAGAAAAAGCAGAACCAGATCGGCCGCTACCGCATCCTCGGCGAGCTCGGCCGCGGCGCGATGGGCGTGGTGTACGAGGCCGAGGACCCCTCGCTCGATCGCGTGGTGGCGCTGAAGACCATCTCGCTGGTCGACGCCGAAGGGCGCAAGGAGTACGAAAAGCGCTTCATGCTCGAAGCCAAGGCCGCGGGCAAGCTCACGCATCCCAACATCGTCACCATCTACGACTACGGCGAGGAGGAGGACATCGCCTACCTGGCGATGGAGCTGCTGCAGGGCCAGGACCTGCGCACGCGCATCCGCCAGGGGGCGATGCCGCCGATGGAAGCCGTGGAGATCGCGCTGCAGGTGGCCGACGGCCTCGGGTTCGCGCACGAGTTCGGCGTGGTGCACCGCGACGTCAAGCCCGGCAACATCATGCTGCTCGAGCGCGGCGCGGTGAAGATCATGGACTTCGGCATCGCGCGCATGCGCTTTTCCGAGCACAAGACGAGCACCGGCATGGTGCTCGGCACGCCGCGCTACATGTCGCCCGAGCAGATCAGCGGCCAGCCGGTGGACCAGCGCTCGGACATCTTTTCGCTCGGTACGGTGCTCTACGAGATGCTCACCCAGACTTCGCTGTTCGCCGGGCAGGACGTGAACCAGATCGCGCACAACGTGGCCACCACCGAGCCCGCGCCGCCGTCGCGCGCGCATCCGGAGCTGCCGCAGATGCTCGACTTCATCGTCGCGCGCGCGCTGAAAAAGGACCCCTCGGTGCGCTACCAGGACGCCTACGAAATGGCCGCGGACCTGCGCGACGTGCTGGCCGAGATGCGCGCCCGCACGGCCAAGCGCGAGCCCGAGCCCGGCGAGAAGACCCACACGCTGAAGCTGGATGCGGGCGCCGCGCGGCTGCCCTTGGCGCCGGCGGCGAGCGCCATCGCGCGCGACACGCGCCTGCCGCTGTCGCGGGTGTTCGCGAGCGACGCGGGCCTGGAGCGGCTCGCCGCGCCGGGCAAGCGCGACAGCCTCGCGCCGCGGCGCGTGGGGCTCATTCGCCGGATCGTGCAGGACCCGCTGCCGCGGCGGCTGTTCGCGGTGGCCCTGGTCGCCGCGCTGGCGGGCGGGTGGGTTGCGATGGGGTAGGGTGGGCCGAAGGCCCACCGTACGGCTTTCTTGCTTGGGCCTTTAAATACATCTCGCCTTTTCTGGCGGGAAGATTCACCCCGCCAGAAAAGGCGAGACGCATTAAGGGCGCAAACCCCTAGCTAGGCGGCCTGCTTCAGCGCCAGCACCTTGTCGGTCTTCTCCCAGGTGAATTCCGGCTCCTCGCGGCCGAAGTGGCCGTAGGCGGCGGTCTTCTCGTAGATCGGGCGCAACAGATCCAGCATCTGGATGATGCCGCGCGGCCGCAGGTCGAAGTTGGCGAGCACCAGCTGCGCCAGCTTGTCGTCGGCGATCTTGCCGGTGCCCTGCGTCGTTACCATGACGCTGGTGGGCTTGGCGACGCCGATGGCGTAGGACAGCTGCACCAGGCACCTGGTGGCGAGGCCCGCGGCGACGATGTTCTTCGCCACGTAGCGCGCCGCGTAGGCCGCCGAGCGGTCCACCTTCGAGGGATCC
>DASTTC010000002.1:0-4055 GCA_035760345.1 Burkholderiales bacterium
CGGCAAATCGCGGCAGGAAGCGGTACAGCCGGAAACGCAGCGCGATCGACAGGATGCGCAGGAGCCGGATCATGCCAGGCGCCCGATGCGTTTCTCCAGCCGCTCGAGCGCGTCGCGCAGCCGCGCGACTTCCCGGGCGAAAGCGTCATGACCCGCGCGCGGCGCGAGCAGGCGCGCCTCCTCCTGGGCGTATTCCATGAAGCCTTGGGCAAGTCGCCGCGCGGCGTCGAGCTGCCAGGCGCCGAAATCCCTCGCCAGCCCTGCCACGCGGTGCGCTGCGGCGTCGCCGATCAGCCTCGACAGGTCCTCCTCGGCATCCCAGCGCAGGTGCCGCGCGAGGTGTAGCACCTCCTGCGCGAGTTTTGCATTGCCGTCGATGCGCACCGTGCGCATGAAGTAATCCTCGCCCCGTGCAAGCGCGGCCAGCGATTCGGGCGTGAGCGTGACGGTGAGGCTCGCTGCGGTCCCGGGCGCGAGCGTGCCGCCCGCGAGGATGGCCAGGCGCAGCGCCGGCAGCGGCGGCGCGCGCAACTCGACGGTCTCACCGGCGAAGGGGGCAAGGCGCTCGCGTGCCCAGCCCTCGGTCTCGAGCAGGCGGTTCAGCGCCGCGACCAGCGGGGATTCGAGCGTAACCATGAAAACAAGAAGGGCCACCCTAGGGTGGCCCATGCGCTCAAGTATAGAGGGATCAGTGCGTCTGCTGGATGCCCGCCAGCAACCAGCCGCTCGAGCCGTCGACCGGCTTCACGAGGTTCCACACCTCCTCGAAGCTCGTGGGCTCCGTGCCCGGGATTTCGCGCACCAGCCCGGAGAAGCGCACGCTCGCCCAGTGGCGCGCGCCCTCGGTGGTGACCTCCAGCAGGTCGGCATGCAACGTCAGCACGTCGGTGTGCTGCCCGACGCCGGCGTCGGCCCTGAGCGCCTCGAACATCTCGGTGGTGGTGACCTCGCGCAACTCCTCGAGGCGGCCGCTTTCGTTTGCCATCTGCAGGCGGATGAAATTCTCCTTGGCGGCGCGCACGAAAGCGCCCGCATCGAAGCCTGCCGGCACGCTCACGCGCGGCTCCGCGCCTGGGAAACGCGCATCGAACCCCGCGGCCTGCGAGGGCGGCGGCGCGGCCACGGTCTCGCTCCCCAGCCCCGCATACTGCAAGGGGCCCGACGCGCCGCGCGGCGCGCGCCACGCGCGCACGAGCGCAAGCCCGGCGAACACGATGAGACCGATCATCAGCGCCGTGAGGATCGTTCCCAGGATCGGGTTGCCGGCGAACAGCGCGCCGATCAGCCCGCCGAGGGCGAGCCCGCCGAGCACCGGGGCCCATTTGCTGCCGGCAGCAGGAGCGGCGGCAGCAGGAGCGGCCTGTGCCGGCTTGGCGGGAACGGCTCGCGCCGGCGGCGCGACCGTGCGTTGCGCGCCGAGCGAGCGCCCGCCGCCCAGGCGGCGCGCCTGCGCATCCGGAAGCACCAGGGCGAAGCCCAAGACCAGCACCGCGATTCCCAGCCAGATCCTGCTCATGAAGCGCCTGCTCCTTTTTGTCAGTTTGTCCAGCGATGCTACTCCAGTTTGACGCCGCGGTGGACCGCCGCGACGCCCGCGCTGAGGTTGAAGTATTCGACTGCGGCGAAGCCCGCTCGTTCCATCATTGCCGCGAGTTCGGCCTGCGCCGGATGCATGCGAATCGACTCGGCGAGATAGCGGTAGGCGGCGCCATCGCCCGCGACGCGCTCGCCCAACCATGGCAGCACGCCGAGCGAGTAATGCGCGTAGGGTTTTTCCAGCGGCGCCCATACGCGCGAAAATTCGAGCACCACCAGGCGTCCGCCGGGCCGCAGCACGCGCGCCATTTCGGCGAGCGCGATGTCCTTTCGCGTCATGTTGCGCAGACCGAACGCCACGCTCACGCAATCGAAGTAATCCCCGGGGAACGGCAGGCGTTCCGCGTTGCACTGCGCCACGGGCAGCAGGCGGCCCTCGTCGTAAAGGCGGTCGCGGCCGCGCTCCAGCATGCGCCGGTTGATGTCCGTCATCCACACTTCGCCTGCGGGGCCTGCGCGGCGCGCGAAGGCGCGCGCAAGGTCGCCGCTGCCCGAGGCGACATCGAGCACACGCTCGCCCGGGCGCACTCGGGCCACGTTCACCGCGAAGGCCTTCCACACGCGGTGCAGTCCCAGGGACATGAGGTCGTTCATCAGGTCATAGCGCGGCGCGACGCGATCGAACACACGGCCCACGCGCGATTGCTTGTCGCGTTCCGGAACGCGTTCGTAGCCAAAGTCGGCTTTCGACATTAGTTAGTCCTTGCTTTCGCTATCGACTAGCGCCTGCAGCTTCAATCTGCTTTAGATAGGCTGCCCAGCGGGTGTCCTGCTCAAGGCCCAGCTGGTACAGGTAGTCCCAGGAGTAGATACCCGTGGCGTGCCCATCCGAAAAGGTCGGCTGGATGGCGTAAGAGCCCACAGGCTCGACCTGCCGGATCCCGATCTCGCGTTTGCCGACCTGCAGCACTTCCTGGCCGGGCCCATGGCCGCGCACTTCGGCCGAGGGCGAGAAGACCCTCAGGTATTCATAGGGAAGGCGAAACGAACGACCGTCATCGAACGCAATTTCCAGCACCCGCGAGGTCTGGTGCAGGCGGATCTCGGTGGGGGTGGGCATCGCAGGCCGATAATACCTTCCGCCCCGGCAACAATTCCGTCACAAAATGTTCTTATTATCGTCACCATGCCCGCCAACATCCTGCTGGTAGAGGACGAGCCGGCGATCCAGGAGCTGATCGCGGTGAACCTCGAACACGCCGGCCACCACGTGATCCGCGCCAGCACCGCCGAAGGCGCCCTCGGCATAGTGCGCAACGCGCTGCCCGACCTGCTCCTCATCGATTGGATGCTGCCCGGCATGTCCGGCGCCGCGCTGGCGCGCCAGTTGCGCCAGGAGGATCGCACCAAGCAGATCCCGATCATCCTGCTCACCGCAAGGAGCGCCGAGGCCGACAAGGTGGCGGGGCTGGAAGCGGGCGCCGACGACTACGTGACCAAGCCGTTCTCGCCGCGCGAGTTGCTCGCGCGCATCAAGGCCGTCCTGCGCCGGCGCGCGCCGCAGATGACCGACGACCCGGTGGAGCTCGGCGGGCTGCGCCTGGAGCCCGAGACGCACCGCGTGTTCGGCGCGAAGCGCCCGCTCGATCTGGGCCCCACCGAGTTCCGGCTGCTGCATTTCTTGCTGACCCACGCCGAGCGCGTGCACTCGCGCGCCCAACTGCTCGACCACGTATGGGGCGACCATGTGTTCGTCGAGGAGCGCACGGTGGACGTGCACATCCGCCGCCTGCGCAAGTCCCTGGAGCCTTCCGGCCACGACCGCCTGATCGAGACGGTGCGCGGTTCGGGATACCGGCTGACCGCCAGCCCCGCGTGAACCCGGCCTGGGCCAGTACGCTTGCGCTGCTGCTCGCCGCAGCCGCCGTCGGCCTGATCTGGCATTGGGCCGGCGCCGCGGCGCTCCTCGCGCTGGGAGTCGCCTACCATGCGTCGCACCTGGCGGCGTTCCTGCGCTGGCTGCGCCGGCCCGCGCGCGACACGCTGCCGGCGGGACGCGGCGTCTGGGAAGAGGCGTTTGCCGCGCTGCACCGCCACTTGAAAGACCGCGACGAGGAGCGCGACCGCCTGCGCCAGGCGCTGTCGCGCTTTCGCGACGCGGGCCGGGCGCTACCCGACGGCGTCGTGACCCTGGACCGCGAGTACCGCATCGAGTGGGCCAATCCCACCGCCGCGCGCCACTTCAGCATCGACCCGCGGCGCGACCTCGGCCAGTCGGTCGCCAATTTCCTGCGTCATCCCGACTTCGTCGCCTGGCTCGAGGCGGAGGATTTTTCCGAGCCGCTCACGCTGCGCGGCGTGCGCGGCGACGCAGTGCTGCTGGTGCGCCTGATCGAGTTCGGCGACGAGCAAAAGCTGCTCATTTCGCGCGACGTCACCGCGCAGGAGAAGCTCGAAACGATGCGCCGTGATTTCGTCGCCAACGTGTCGCACGAGCTGAAGACGCCGATTACCGTGCT
>DASTTC010000003.1:0-2740 GCA_035760345.1 Burkholderiales bacterium
ACTGCCACCGCATCGCGCTCCAGGGCGAGTCGCTGCGCGCGCGCTCGGCGGCCAAACGCAAAACCGAGTCGACGACCGCGGCCGCCCAAGCGCAGGAGGCCTAACGAGCATGCGCCGCCGCCGCCCCGTCATCGGTCACGATGGCCGAAATGGGCGGTCACGTTTGCCGAAATGCGCAACGAGCGCGAGCCCGGCGGGCAGTTGCGCCGCACTGAGAAACCGTTCCGGCTCGCCGCACACCATTACGCGCGTGTCGTCGATCCGCCCCATGCCGGCGCGCTCCAGCATGGCGTCTAGCCCGGGCGGCTGGCTGAACGGCGTCATGCGGATGAGCATGGGCAGTTGCAACTCGTCGTACATCTGCTGGCACAGCGACAGTTTGCGCACCAGCGGCAGCCGCCCTGCTGAGATGGGGTTCACGCAGCGAGCGCGTGTGGCCTTGCCGGGACTGAACCGCACCAGCCAGCCGTCCACTAGCCCGAACTTTGGCCACGTGATCAGGCCGTAGCCCAGCAATGGCGCGGGTTCCGGCCTTTTTCACGTCCTGGTTTGTACCCATGTAAAGTGGCCAATATCGGCTTGAAGTAACCACGAACATGGCCTATCAATGAAGCCATGTACATCGAGTTCGTGCCCAACCGCGACTCTCCTCCCGCCGTGCTGCTGCGGGAGTCGTACCGTGAGGAGGGCAAGGTTCGCAAGCGCACCCTGGCTAACCTCTCGTGCCTTTCCGCCGAAGTGATCGAGGGCTTGAAGACGCTGCTGCGTGGCGGCGTGGCTGTACCCAGCGCAGACGAGGTCTTCACCGTTGAACGCTCCTTGCCGCACGGCCACGTGGCAGCGGTGCTCGGCAGCGCCCGTGGCAGCGGCGCTGCAAGCTGGTTCGGCTCGGCGCCCAAGGAATTGCAGCCCGTGCTGCTGGCTATGCTGGTCGCGCGCGTGATCGCGCCCGCCTCCAAGCTGGCCACGCATCGCCTGCTGCATGACGACACCGCCAACTCCTCGCTCGGGCGCGTGCTCGCAGTGGGCCAGTGCAGCGCCGATGATTTGTACCGGGCGCTGGACTGGCTGCATGAGGCCCAGCCGCTCATCGAACGCCGCTTGGCCCGCCAGCACCTGGTGGGCTCGACGCTCGTGCTGTACGACCTCACCTCGACGTGGCTGACCGGACGCTGCTGCGAGCTGGCCGCGCGCGGTCATTCCCGTGACGGCAAGCGCGACGATCCGCAGATCGTCTTCGGCCTGGTCTGCACTGCACAGGGCTGCCCCATCGCGGTGGAGGTGTTCCCCGGCAATACGGGCGATCCGGCCACGGTGGCCGCGCAGGTGAGCAAGCTGCGTGAGCGCTTCGGCATCGAGCACATCATCTGGGCCGGCGACCGCGGCATGCTCACCTCTGCGCGCATCGAACAGGTGCTCAAGCCCCAGGGCATGGATTGGGTCAGCAGCCTGCGTGCGCCTCAGATCGCGCAACTCGCGGCCGAGCATGGGCCATTCCAGCCCACGTTGTTCGATGAGCGCAATCTGCTGGAACTCACCAGCGAGCACTTCCCCGGTGAGCGCTTGGTGGTGTGCCGCAACCCGCTGCTGGCCGAGGAACGCGCGCGCAAGCGCTCTGAGTTGCTCGCCGCCACCGAGGCCGATCTGGCCAAGATCGCGGCGGCCACGCAGCGCGAGCGCAACCCATTGCGCGGCGAGCAGGCCATCGCGCTGCGGGTGGGACGCGTGATCGAACGCTTCCACATGAGCAAGCACATCGAGCTGTCGATCACCGACACCGCCTTTACCTGGCAGCGCCGGCACGACGTGATCGCTCAGGAAGCGGCGCTTGACGGCTTGTACGTGATCCGTACCAGCGTGAACGCGCAGCAGCTCGACGCTGCTGCGGCGGTGGCCGCCTACAAGAGTCTGTCCAACGTCGAACGTGCGTTCCGCTCGATGAAGACCGTCGACATGCACGTGCGTCCGGTCTTCCACTACAACGCCCAGCGCGTGCGCGCGCATGTGTTCCTATGCATGCTCGCCTACTACGTCGAGTGGCACATGCGTGAGCGTCTGAAGCCCATGCTGTTCGACGACGAGTACCTCGACGAGGCCAGCGCCAGCCGCGCCTCGCCGGTGGTCAAGGCGGTTCGATCAGAGCACGCCAAGGCCAAGGACGCCAGCAAGCGCGCCGATGACGGGCTGCCACTGCACAGCTTCAGGACCTTGCTGCAAGACCTCGCCACGCTGGCCTACAACGTCACCAGCACGGCGCTCAACCCCGAAGCCAAGATCGTCCTCACAACCAGACCGACGGCGCTTCAGCACAAGGCCTTCTCGCTACTCGGCCTGAACCCCGCCTGTACCCAGTAGCCGCCTTCTCTCACGACAAAAATCGTCGTCGTGATGGGGACTTACGCTCAGGCGGCTCTCAAAGTTCGGGCTAGGGCTAGGGCGCAGACGAATCAGGCGTGACCGTGGCCGCTATGCCCGCCGCGCCAATCTTTTGCGCCAGGGCCGTGACGCGGCGTGCGTTGGCATGCCAAGTGAGGCCCAGACGAGAGATCGTGGCGGCGGCACCGGCGCACATTCGGTCTCGCAAGGCGGCATCCGAGCAGAGCCGCGATAGCGATTGTTCGAGTGACTGCGCCACCCGCTCATCGAAAAGCAGTGCATTCTCTCCGTCAGTCAGCACCTCTTCGATGTTGGGCTGACGCGGCGCAACGATGGCCTTCCCCAGTGCGAGGTACTCGAAGAG
>DASTTC010000004.1:0-2395 GCA_035760345.1 Burkholderiales bacterium
GTTCCACCAGATGCTGATCGCGCTGCAGCGGGCCAATGAAGACGCCTTCATCCGTGACAACATCAACCTGGTGCGCGCGGGGCGCATCCTGAATATCCCCGACGCGCAAACCGCGGCGGCCGTCGATGCGGCCGATGCGAGCCGCCTGGTCATCGCGCAGCACGCGGATTTTGCCGAGTACCGCAGTCGGCTCGGCACCGCCGTGGCGGCGGCACCCGCACCAGCGCAAGCCGCGGAGCAAGCCGCAGCGGGACAGATCACGGCCAAGCCGGAAGAACCCAAGCCGGCGCCGGCGACCGATCAGCTGAAGCTTTCCAAGGCCGATCCGAAGAAGCCCCGCGCAGCGGCGGCCTCGGCGGCACGCGAGGATGACCTCGCGGCACGCCAGCGGGCGCTGCAGGAGGCGCAATCACGCGTTGCCGAGCTCGAAAAGAACGTCGCCGACCTGCAGAAACTCCTCGAAATGCGCAACCAGCAACTGGCGCAGCTGGAGCAGAAGGCGGCTGCCAAACCTGCTGCGCCCGTGGCCACCAAGCCTGCCCCTGCAGCGAAGGCAGCCGAGCCCTCGCCTGCGGCGCAGCCGACCCCTGCCAAGCCCGCTGCGGAAGCGGCCCCGCCAGCGGCACAGTCCGCGCAGCCGGTTCCAGCCGCCAAGCCGAAGCCCAAGCCGCGGCCGATGACGCCGCCGCCTCCGCCGCCCGAGCCGAGCCTCGTCGACGAGTTCCTCGGCAACCCGGTCGCGCTCGGAGGTTTGGGCGCGGTCGTGCTGCTGCTTGGGGGATACGGCGCCTGGGCCTGGCAGCGTAAAAAAAAATCCATAAGCAAGTTCCAGGATAGCGTTCTCGGGCCTGGATCGATCGCGCCCGCGGCGCTCGGCGCGGAACCTGGGCTTGCCGGCGCACCGAGTGTGTCGCAGTCCTCGGTGAGCCAGTCCGGGGTGGGCGGAATGGACACCGACGATGTCGATCCCATCGCGGAAGCCGACGTCTATATGGCGTATGGGCGGGATGCCCAAGCCGAGGAAATTCTCAAGGAATCGCTGCAGAAGGACCCGAATCGCGTCGCCGTGCTCGCCAAATTGCTGGAGATTTATGCCAATCGGCGCGACGCGCAGTCTTTCGAGCAGCATGCGCTCAAATTGAAGAGCGTTACCCATGGCACTGGCGCCGAGTGGGATAAGGCGAGCGCCCTGGGTCGATCCGTGGACCCCGGAAACGGCTTGTACGGAGGGGGCGGCGTGGCCCCTGTAGCCGCGATGGCGGCCCCCGTCGCCGCTGCTGCGCCGGCGGTGGACTTCGATATCGGCGGTGGCACGACGGGCGGATTCGCGCCGCGTGCCGAAGCGGCATCGGCACTGGACCTTGACCTCGGCGGGGCCTCCGTTCCCGCGGAGGACAAGACGGACTTCTCCCCCAGCGGGACGCTCATCATCGATACGCAGGAAAGCAAGGCGGCGTCTAGCGGATTGGATTTCGACCTTGGCGGCGGGGCGGACAAGGCCGACAGCACGGCCGCGGGTCTCAACTTCGAGCTTCCGCGCGCGTCGACGCAGGTTGCCGAGCCCACGCCCACCCCCTCCTCCGCAGGCGGCGGGGGCCTTGATTTCGACCTGAACCTGGGCGGCGACGCCAAAGCCGATGAGGCGCCCGCCATGGACTTGTCGACCATCAGCCTCGATTTGGGTACGTTGGGCGATGCGCCGGCCGCGGGGGCTCATGCGAACGCGGATCCCAAGTGGCAGGAGGTCGCAACCAAGCTGGACCTGGCGAAGGCCTACGAGGAGATGGGCGACAAGGACGGGGCGCGCGAGCTGCTCAATGAAGTCGTCCGTGAAGGCGACGCGGCGCAGCAAGGGCAGGCCCAGCAGCTCCTGGCCAAGCTGGGCTGAGGCGCACCGCCAGCGGGGCACGACCCCGCCTGGCTGCCGGCATCGCGCATGAGAGTCGCGCTCGCACTGGAATACGACGGCAGCCGCTTCCTCGGGTGGCAAACGCAGCCCGGCGGTGGAACGTTGCAGGATGCGGTGCAGGGCGCCCTTTCCGCCATCGCCGGCAGCGCCATCCAGGTGACTTGCGCGGGCCGCACCGATCGGGGCGTGCATGCGCGCATGCAGGTGGTGCACTTCGACACCGCCACGACACGGCCCATGAGCGCCTGGGTCCGAGGCGTGAATGCGCTGCTGCCCGAAGCCCTCGCCGTGCAGTGGGCGGTGGCGGTCGACGAGGAGTTTCATGCGCGCTATTCGGCACTGTCGCGAACCTACCGCTACGTCCTGCTCAACCAGAGCGTGCGCCCTGCGCTGGCCGCGCGCTACGCCGGCTGGTGTCACGCGACCCTCGATGTCGGCGCAATGCGGGAGGCCGCGTGCAGGCTCGTCGGCGAGCACGATTTTTCC
>DASTTC010000005.1:0-3502 GCA_035760345.1 Burkholderiales bacterium
TCGGGTTGGCCTTCATGAAGTTGTCGACCACGGTCTTCGCCGCGGTGTAGGGGCTCGCCGCCCACTGGAAGGAATAGCGGTGGCAGCGCGAGCCGGAGATGTCCTCGGTGCCGCCGCTGAACAGGTGCAGCACCTTCTTCCGCTTGGCCACCTCGGACACTGCGAGCGCCACGCCCGAGGACCAGGGGCCGATAACGAACTTCGCGCCTTCGCCGTCCACCGCCTCCTCGGTGCGCCGCGTGGAGGTGCCGGCCTGGGTGGCGCCGTCGCGTGTGATGTACTTGATCGGCCGCCCGAGCACCTTCATGCCGCGCTCATCGAGCGCCATCTTCATGCCGCGGTCGAGGATCGGCCCGACGTCGGCGAAGGCGCCGGTCTGGTCCCACAGGCCGAGGATCACGATCTCCTTGGCCTGCGCGCGCACGATGGCGGGAAAGCCCAGCCCCGCCGCCGCGGCGCCGATGGCGCCCATTTTCAGCACGTCCCTACGCTTGAGCCGACTCATGTCTGTCCCCTCCTTTTGGGCATCCCGAACGGGAACACCGCGCAATTCGCAGCCTACTCGCGTCGCGCAAAACGGGGAAGCGGATGCACGCGGGCAAGCCATGCCCGTTTCGCTGCCGGACGGGGTTTGTGTTGCTATGCGTCAAAATAGCGTGCCCAGGACAAAGGAGAAGACCGACATGCAGACGACCTACGCCACCCTTGACCTGAAGGAGGAGGGCGCGCACGTGCTCGTCGTGACGCTCAACCGCCCCGAGGTGCTGAACGCCATCAGCACGCAGATGGGCCGCGACTGGCTCGATCTGTTCAACGGCCTGGCGACCGATCCGGGCGAGGTGCGCTGCATCGTGCTTACCGGCGCGGGCGAGCGCGCCTTCTGCGCGGGCGCGGACCTGAAGGAGCGCGACGGCATGTCGGTCGAGACCTGGCGCACGCAGCACGCGCAGTTCGAGATGTCGTTCGTGGCGCTGATGGAATGCCCGCTGCCGATCATCGCCGCGGTGAACGGCCATGCCTATGGCGGCGGGCTGGAGACGGCGCTGTGCTGCGACTTCATCTACGCAGCCAGGGGCGCGAAGCTCGCGCTGTCGGAATTGCGCCTCGGGATCATGCCCGGCGGCTGCGGCACGCAGAACCTGCCGCGAGCGGTGGGCGAGCGGCGCGCGAAGGAGTTGATCCTGACTTCACGCGCCTTCACGGCGGAACAGGGCGCCGAATGGGGGCTGGTCAACAAGGTGTGCGAGCCGGGGAAGACGCTCGCCGACGCGCTGGAGACCGCGCAAGCCATCGCGGCCAACGCGCCGATCGCGGTGCGCCAGGCGAAAAAGTCCATCCACTACGGACTGCAGATGGACCTGCTCACCGGCTACCGCTTCGAGATCGAGGCCTACAACCGCCTCGTCGACACCGACGACCGCCGCGAGGGCGTGCGCGCCTTCAACGAAAAGCGCAAGCCTGCCTTCAAGGGCCGCTAGCGCCGAGCTCGCTGCGCAGCACCCGCTCGAGGTCGTCGCGTCCCTGCTGCTGCAACGCGATCAGCTGTTTCACCTCGCCGCGGTGCGGCGCCTGCGCCGCGAGCATCTCCTCGTCGTGGCGCCGGAAGCGCGTCACCACGCGACGCGCCGCCCGCGGGCCGAAATCGAGCGCACGCAGCGCGCCTTCCGCGGCATCGAGCGCCGAGCCGAAGACCTCGCGCACCGCCGGCACGCCCATCTCGAAGTACTCGAACGCGTCGCTGCGGCCGTGCGCACGCGCGATGAGCTTGAGTCCCGGATAGCGCCTGCGCACGTCCCGCACCAGGCGCAGCGCGGAGGCCGGATCGTCGATCGCCACGACCAGCAGGCGCGCGCGCTCGATGCCGGCGCGCTCCAGCACGTCCATGCGGGTCGCATCGCCGTAATAGGCCTTGGTGCCGAAGCGGCGCACCAGCTCGATTTGGTTCGGGTCGTGATCGATCAGGGTGGCGCGCAGGCCGAGGCCGTTGAGCACGCGCGTCACCACCTGCCCGAAGCGGCCGAAGCCGGCGACGATCACGGGCGAGGCCTCGTCCATCACGTCGGCTTCGCGCCGGGCGCCCTGCGCGAGCCGGGGCGCGAGCACGCGCGCATACAGCATCATGAGCAGCGGCGTGGTGAGCATCGACGCGGCGACCGCCGCGTTCAGCACATCGAACACCGGGCGCGGCAGCACCGCGCTGCCGGCCGAGAACAGCACGAAGGCGAATTCACCGATGTTCGACAGGCCGATGGCGAACACCAGGGCATCCGCCCGGCCGCACAGGCCGAGCCCGCGCCCGATCGGGTAAAGCAGCGCAATCTTCAGCGCGACCACCGCCAGCGCGAGACCCAGCACGAGCAGCGGCTCGCGCACGAACAGCGCGAGGTTCACCGACATGCCGACCGCGATGAAGAAAAGGCCGAGCAGCAGCCCCTTGAAGGGCTCGATGTCGATCTCGAGCTCGTGGCGGTACTCCGAGTCGGCGAGCAGCACGCCGGCGAGAAAGGCGCCGAAGGCCATCGACAAGCCTACTTCCTGCATGAGCGCGGCGGCGCCGAGCACCAGTAACAGCGCCAGGGCGACGAAGGTCTCCCGCTGACCGCTCGCGGCGACGATGCGCAGCACGGGCCGCAAGGCATAGCGGCCGACGCCGATGAACAACGCGATGAGCGCGGCGGCGCGCAGCACCGCGGCCCAGTCCAGTCCCGAGGGCGCGGCGGCGGGCACGATCAGCGCGACGATCAGCAACAGCGGAATCACGGCGAGGTCCTGGAACAGCGACACCGAGATCGCCGATTGCGCGCCGGCGGTCTGCAGCAGGCCGCGCTCCTGCATGGCGCCGAGCGCAATGGCGGTGGAGGATTGCGCGAAACCCATGCCGGCGATCAGCGCCACCCCAATCTCGAAGCCGAAGGCCCAGCCGAGCGCCGCCACCGCGCCGACGGTGCTGGCGATCTGCACCGGGCCGAGCAGGAAGATCGTGCGCCGCAGCCGCCACAGGCGCTGCGGGTTGAGCTCCAGGCCGACGAGGAACAGGAGCAGCACCACGCCGAACTCGGCGAAGCGCAGCACGGTGTCGGGATCCGACACGAGGGCAAAGCCCCAGGGGCCGATCACCATGCCCGCGGCGAGAAAGCCGAGCACCGAGCCGAGCCCCAGCTGCTTGAACAGCGGCACCGCGATGACGCCGGCGGCGAGGTAAATGAGGGCCTGGTAGAGGAACCCGTGCTCGGGCATCGTGCTTCTCCTTTTGGGATCGCGTGCAATAATCGCCCGCACCATGCAGCCGGTCAACGCGGACCAGTTCAAGCTCGGCATGCGCGGCCTGGCGCACGCGGTGAGCATCATCGCCGCAGCGCAAACCGGCCATCGCTACGGCATGACCGCCACCGCGGTGTGCTCGGTCACGGCGGAGCCGCCGACGCTGCTGGTGTGCCTGAACCGGAAGTCCGCCACGCATGTCGGCGTGGCGAAGAGCCGGGCGTTCAGCGTGAACCTGCTG
>DASTTC010000006.1:0-3077 GCA_035760345.1 Burkholderiales bacterium
CGAACGGATCCTCGGTGAGGCGCCAGCGCCAGCGCGTGCGCGCCATCGGATTGCCTGCGCTTTCGACCTGTGCGAGCGCGGCGAGGAAATCGGGCGTGATGACAGCGGTGGCGTGGGCGCGAAAGATCGGCTCGTAGGCGCGCCAGGTCTGCGCGGGCATCTTGTCCAGCGCACCGCTCACCGGCGAGAACAGTTCCGTGGGCTTGCGCGCGACCTGTACGATCGCGTTGGCCGAGAGCCAGAGCGCGGCGCACAGGACCAACGCGGCGGCGATCTGCGCCGTGAGCGGCGCGCGCCGCACCTTGTTCCACGCCCTACGCGATCGACACAAACGCGCCATGCACGACCTCGATCATGGGTTCGCATCCAGGCGCATGGGTACGTTCGGCTCACTACGGACGTGCCGGGGCATCGACGATTCGGGCGGGTCCGAGGGACAACATGCATGCATGCTCGAGTCAGGTTGCCTTTTGTGATGTCCGACCCCAGTTTCGCCGAATCCCTGAGTGCGCTACTGCATCTGGCGGGGGCAATCGTCGTCGCGCGGCTGGGGATTTCGCTCATCCGGCAGGGACGCGGCGACCTTCAGCGCTCGATGTCCCTGGCCGTGTTCGTATTTTCCGGCGTCCTGCTGCTGTCGGTCAGCGGCACATATCACTTGTCGGCGCCGAACGGCGAACTTCGGGAAGTGCTGCGACGTCTGGATCACGCCGCCATCTTCGTTCTGATCGCGGGCAGTTTCACGCCAATGCACGCCATCCTGTTCCGCGGCCCGTGGCGATGGGGCATGCTGGCGGGGATCTGGACGCTGGCCCTCGCGGGCCTCACCCTCAAGACCGTCTATTTCACCGCCATACCCGAAGGATTAGGGCTGGCGTTGTATCTGGGATTCGGCTGGCTGGGGGCGGCTTCCTGGGTCGCGATCGTGCGGCGCTTCGGCTTCCGGTTTGCGCGCCCGGTGCTTTGGGGGGCCCTCGCCTACACCCTCGGCGCCCTGGCGGACTACCTGCGCTGGCCGGTGCCGATTCCGGGGCTCGTCGGCGCGCATGAACTGTTTCACCTGGCGGTGCTGGCCGGGCTGTCCTTTCACTGGATGTTCATACGCAGTTTCGCTTCGCGCGACATGCCGGCGCCGGGCAGCGTCGAGCGAAGTGGCTACACGCTGCCCATCGCGACCCCCTGATCCCTGCGAGCGACCCGGGCAGGGTGGGGCCCTCTATGTTCGATACCGAACGGAAGCGAGATTTGACGGACAGTATCGTCACGCGTTGACTCACCAGGTTCAGGGGGAGAAAGTGGTCGTCAATCCGTCTTTTCGACCGCTGAAGATTCTCGTCGTCGCCGCGGAGATCTATCCGCTGGCGAAGACCGGCGGATTGGCAGACGTCGTTGCGGCACTGGCGAAGTCGCTCGCGGAGCTGGGTGCCGATATGAGGCTCCTCATGCCGGCCTATCCGTCGGCACGGGCGCAGCTTCGCGCGCCGCGCCTCGAAACCGGGTTGGGCCCGATCGCTGGGAGCGCTGCGCCAAGCTTGATCGCCGGGCGCATGCCCGACACCGACTTGCCGGTGTGGCTGGTCGAATGCCCTGAGCTGTTCAGCCGTTCGGGTTCTCCCTACGCGGACGAGCACGGCCTGGACTGGCCTGACAACGCGCGGCGCTTCGCAGCACTGTGCGACGCCGCGGTGCGCATCGCTCGCGGCCAGGCCGGGGTCGACTGGCGCCCGGAGGTCGTACACTGCCACGACTGGCACGCGGGCCTGGTGCCGATGGGGCTGCATTTCGCGCCGCCGCCACGCCCGCGCACCGTGTTCACTGTTCACAATGCGGCGTTCGCCGGCAAATTCGGTTTCGATGCGGTGCGCGGCCTGGGCGTGCCGCCGGCGGCCCTCGGCATGGACGGTGCCGAGTTCTACGGCGATTTCTCGTTTCTCAAGGCCGGCATCCGCTACGCCGACAAGATCACCACCGTCAGCCCCACTTATGCACGTGAGATCTGCACGCCGGAATTCGGCTGCGGGCTCGATGGCTTGCTGCGCGCGCGCTCGGCCGATCTGGTCGGCATCATGAACGGTATCGACAGCGAACTTTGGAATCCCGCCACGGATCAGCACCTGGCGCAACGTTATGCGCGCGCCGATTGCGGCGGCAAGGACGCCTGCAAGGCCGAGCTGCAACGCTCGCTCGGCCTGCACGTCGACGCCGATGCGCCGCTGGCGATCTTCGTGAGCCGCATAACGCACCAGAAGATGGCGGACGTGCTGCTGCACCGCCTGCCCGAGCTGATGCGGCAGGCACCCCGCATGCAATTTGCCCTCCTGGGTCGCGGCGAACGCGATCTGGAGGCGGGATTCCGTCAGTTGCAGGAGGGCTTTCGCGCTCGGGCCGCCGTGCGCATCGATTACACCGAGCCGATGGCGCACCAGTTGCACGCGGGCGGCGATCTGTTGCTGCATGGCTCGCGATTCGAGCCCTGCGGCTTGGTGCAGCTCTATGCGATGCGCTACGGCACCGTGCCCGTCGTGCGGCGCGTCGGCGGTCTGGCGGACAGCGTCACGGATGCGGATACCGGACACCAGGCGCCGACCGGCTTTGTGTTCGACGAGCCGAGCGGTAGCGCCTTGATGTCCGCCGTGGAGCGTGGCGTGGCCACTTACCAATCCGACCCGGCTCGCTGGCGCGCGCTGCAGCACAACGCGATGTCCGCAGACTTTGGCTGGAGCGGCCCCGCGCGCGACTACGCCGCCCTGTTCGGCGCCGGCCAGTCGATGCCGGATCTGCAGCGCGCTGCGTAACCGCCGCGCTGCGGCAACGGCTGGCGCCGTTGCCGCAGATCTGTAGCATCCCGCCATGACTGCGCCTTCGCCGGCGGCACGCGTCGCCGCCCTCACCCCGTTCCGCGTGCGCAGCTTCCGCTTTCAGTGGCCGGCCGATCTCGCCACGTCCTGGGCGTTCGAGATGGAGGCGCTGATCCTCGGCTGGTACATCCTGGTCACCACGGGCTCGGTGCAGCTGCTCGTGGTCGTCGGCGCGCTGGCCTGGCTGGGGTCGCTGTTTTCGCCGTTCTTCGGCGTCGT
>DASTTC010000007.1:0-6561 GCA_035760345.1 Burkholderiales bacterium
GCGGTCGCCGAGCTTGATCGGCCGCTCGAACATGATGATCAGGCCCGCGAAGAAGTTGCTCACCACGTTCTGCAGGCCAAAGCCCACGCCGATGCCGATGGCGCCGGCGAGCACGTTGAAGGTGGTGAGGTCGATGCCGGCTGACTGGAGGATGATGAGGAATCCGATCAGCAGCAGCAGGTAACGCGCGATCGTGCCCGCCGCATGGCGCGCGCCGGCGTCCATGCCGGTGCGCGCGAGCGGCCCCTCGGCGAGCCAGCGACGCAGCCAATGCGCCGCCCAGAACAGAAGCACCACGAAGAACACGAGGTAGAGCAGCGACCACAAGGTGATCTTGGTGTCCGGGGTACTGATGAGGGGCACTTCGAGGAACTCGCGGATTTGCCCGAGCCAGCCGAAGAGCTTGTCCATGTCGAAACCTCCTACAGCGGCCACACCAGCAGCAGCATCGGCATGCTGACCGCAAGCACCACGATCTCCAGCGGCAAGCCAAGTCGCCAGTAGTCGCCGAAGCGCAATCCCCCCGGCCCCAGGATCAAGGTGTTGTTCTGGTGCCCGATCGGCGTGAGGAACGCGCAGGACGCGCCCACCGCCACTGCCATCAGGAACGGATCGGCGCTCACGCCGAGCTGCTTGGCAGTATTGATGGCGATGGGGCACATCACCGCCGCAGTGGCAGCGTTATTCATCAGGTCCGACAGGGTCATGGTGACGACGAGGAGCAGCGCGAGACCGAGGATCGCATGCCCCTGCGCGACGCGTTCCAGCAGGAACTGCGCGATCAGATCGGCCGTGCCGGTGCTCTCCATCGCACCGGCCACCGGGATCAGCGCACCGAGCAGCACGATCACCGGCCAGTCGATGGCTTCATACACCGATCGCGGCGGCACCGTGCGCAGCGCCATGGATGCGAGCACGCCACCTGCGAACGCGATTGCAGCCGGCAGCAGACCGAAGGCCGCACCGCCAACCGCCACCGCCATGATCGCGCCCGAGACCAGCGCCCTGCGTTTGTCGGGAATGCGCAGTTCGCGCTGTGCGAGCGGCACGCAGCCCATGTTGGAGGCGAATTCGGACAGCACGTCGGGCGGGCCCTGCATCAGCAGCAGGTCACCCGCTTCGAAGTTCAACGTGCGCAACCGCGCCACAGAGCGCTGGCCTCGGCGCGAGACCGCCAGCAGGTTGATGCCGTAACGCGAACGCAGCAGGATGTCGCTCGCGGAACGGCCCGCCAGCGCCGACGCCGGCAGTACCGCAAGCTCCAGCAGCACGATTTCGTCGCTCGCCGCGGGCTTGTCTTCCTCGTTCCCGGCGTCCTTCGCAGCCGCGCCTTCAACTGCGCCGTCTTTGCTCTCCTTCTCGTTCTCCTCCGCCACCACCTCTTTGTCCTTCTCCACCTCTTCCAGCGTCAGGCCCAGGCTGGTCAGGGCGCTGGCCAGCGCCTTCACTTCCGCCTCGATGATCAGGATGTCGCCGGCGCGCACCAATCGCCCCGGGCTGGGCGCAGTCACGCGAACGTCGTTGCGCACGAAGCCGACCACCTGGGCATCGGCCTCCTCGAGCGCCGTCTCGATCTCGCGCAACGTCTTGCCCGCCGCCTTGCTGTCCTGCGGCACGCGGGCCTCCGTGATATAGGCCCCGGTGTCGAAATCCTCGGTGCCGGCTTGCTTGCGCGCCGGCACCAGCCGCCACCCGATCAGGGCGACGAATGCGACGCCCGTCGCGGCCACCGCGAGTCCGACCGGCGTGAAATCGAACATGGAGAACGTGCTCGCGCCGGTTTGCCCGCGGAAGCCGGATACGATCAGGTTGGGCGGTGTGCCGATCAGCGTCGTCATGCCGCCCAGGATCGAGCCGAAGGCCAGTGGCATCAGCACCCGCCCGGGCGGCATCTCGAGGCGGCCGGCCATCTGCATGGCCACAGGCATCAAGAGCGCGAGCGCCCCGACGTTGTTCATGAATGCCGAGAGCACCGCACCGAGCCCGGTCAGCGCTGCGATGGTCAGCGTCGGCCCCGCCCTCGCCGGCAGGACGACCTGCGCCAGCGCGTCGACCGCGCCGGAACTCTGCAGCCCGCGGCTCAGCACCAGGATGCAGGCGACCGTGATCACCGCGGGATGGCCGAAGCCCGCGAACGCCGCTTCAGTCGGCACCAGCCCCGCGAACACGCAGGCGAGCAGCGCACCCACTGCCACCATGTCGTGGCGCCAGCGCCCCCAGAGGAACATCGCCACCGTGGCGACGAGGACGCCGAGAATGATCATCTGCTCGGAGGTCATGGGTCCGCCATTATGGCCGCTGTGTTAGCATTTCCGGAACGGCGGCTCGGGCCGCCGTTTTGCATTGCTGATGGAGGTGACGCCATGAGCCACGTGATGAACACCTACGCCCGGTTGCCGGTCGCGTTCGTGCGCGGCCAAGGCGTGTGGCTCTACGACGAGGCGGGCAACAAGTACCTCGACGCCCTCGCCGGCATTGCCGTCAACACGCTCGGCCATGCCCACCCCCGGCTGGTGGCGGCGCTCACCGAGCAGATCGGCCGCATCATCCACACCTCGAACCTGTTCCAGATCCCGTTGCAGGAGCAGGCCGCCGATGGCATTGCGCAGATCACCGGCCTGGACGAAGTGTTCTTCTGCAATTCCGGGCTCGAAGCGAACGAGGCGGCGATCAAGGTGGCGCGCAAGTACGGCCACGACCGCGGCGTCGCCGAGCCGGCGATCATCGTGATGGAGAAGTCGTTCCACGGCCGGTCCCTGGCCACGCTCTCGGCCAGCGGCAGCCGCAAGGTGCAGGCCGGCTTCGAGCCGCTGGTGCAGGGCTTCGTGCGCGTGCCGCTGAACGACCTTGAAGCCGTGCGCCAGATCGCCGCGCACAACAAGAACGTGGTGGCGGTGTTCATCGAGCCGATCCAGGGCGAAGGCGGCATCAACGTCTCGCGCCTGGATTACCTGCGCGGATTGAAGGAGGTGTGCGACGCCAACGAGTGGCTGTTCATGTCGGACGAAGTGCAGTGCGGCCTCGGGCGCACCGGCAAATGGTTCGTGTACCAGCACGCGGGCATCGAGCCCGACGTCGTGCCGCTGGCCAAGGGCCTCGCCTCCGGCGTGCCGGTGGGCGCCTGCGTCATCGGCGGGCGCGCCAAGGGCGTATTCAAACCCGGCAATCACGGCTCCACCTTCGGCGGCAATCCGCTCGCCATGTGCGGCGTGGTGACGACGCTGGACACCATGCGCGACGAGGGGCTCCTCGAGAACGCGGTGAAGGTCGGCGACGCGATCCGCGGCGGCCTGGCGGCGGCGCTCGAGGGCGTTGCCGGGCTCGTCGAGGTGCGCGGCATGGGCCTGATGATCGGCGTAGAGCTCGACCGGCCGTGCGGCGAGTTGGTGAAAATGGGACTCGATGCCGGCCTCGTGTTCAACGTAACGGCCGACAACGTGATCCGGCTGCTGCCGGCGCTGGTGATGAGCGAGGCCGAAGGGCGCGAGGTGGTGGAGCGGCTGGTGCCGCTGGTGAAGGAGTTCCTCGCGCGCAGCGGCGCGCAGCCCCGCGTCGCCGCGGCGCGCTGAAAGGCCACCGGGCCCGCGCATGGCGAAGCTGCGCCATTTTCTCCAGTTCAAGGACCTCTCGCGCGCCGAGCTGGAGCACCTGTTCGCGCGCACGCGCTGGATCAAGAACGAGTTCAAGCGCTACCGGCGCTACTGGCCGCTGGAAGACCGTACGCTGGTGATGATTTTCGAGAAGCAATCCACGCGCACGCGGCTGTCGTTCGAGGCGGGCATGCACCAGCTGGGCGGCGCGGCGATCTTCCTTTCCACGCGCGACTCGCAGCTCGGGCGCGGCGAGCCGGTGGAGGACGCCGCGCAGGTGATTTCGCGCATGTGCGACGTGGTGATGATCCGCACTTTCGAGCAGGCGATCCTGGAGCGCTTCGCGGAGAACTCGCGCGTGCCCGTGATCAACGGCCTCACCAACGAATACCATCCCTGCCAGGTGCTGGCCGACATCTTCACCTACGTCGAGCAGCGCGGCCCGATCCGCGGCAAGACCGCGGCGTGGATCGGCGACTCGAACAACGTGTGCAACACCTGGCTGCAGGCCGCCGAGGTGCTCGATTTCAACGTGCACGTGTCGACGCCGCCCGGCTACGAGGTGGAGCCCGAGCGGGCCGGCCTGTTCGGCACCGACCACTACGAGGAGTTCCGCGACCCGATGCGGGCGGCCAAGGGCGCGCACCTGGTCACCACGGACGTGTGGACCAGCATGGGCTTCGAGGCCGAGAACGAAGCGCGCAAGCGCGACTTCGAAGCCTGGCAGGTGGACGCGGAGATGATGAAGGCGGCAAGGAAGGATGCGCTGTTCATGCACTGCCTGCCCGCGCACCGCGGCGAGGAAGTGGCGGCCGAGGTGATCGACGGGCCGCAAAGCGTGGTGTGGGAGGAGGCGGAGAACCGCCTGCACACGCAAAAAGCGCTGCTGGAGTTCCTGCTGCTCGGCAAGGTGAACAAGAAGTGATGTTCGGCGTCGCGGATTACTGGGCCTTCGTCGTCGCCATCATCGTGTTCCTCGCCATCCCGGGCGTCGGCAACCTCGCCATCATCACCTCCACCACCAAGGGCCGGATCGCCGGCGGGCTCGCAGCGACCCTGGGCGTGATCGTCGCGGACCAGCTGCTGATGTGGCTCGCCGTGGCGGGCGTGGCGGCGCTGCTCACCGCGAACCCAGGCGTGTTCGGGCTGGTGCAGTACGCCGGCGCACTCTACCTGGCCTACCTCGGGGTCCGCATGATCCTCGCCAGGCCCGGCGACGCGCCGGTCCTCGACATGGCGCCGCGCCACTTCTTCCAGCAGGCGATGCTCATCACGCTCCTCAACCCCAAGGCGATCGTGTTCTACATGGCTTTTTTTCCGCTGTTCGTCGACCCGGCGCGGCACCAGGGGCTGCTGACCTTCGGCGTGATGGCGCTGACGATCGCCGCCCTCACTTTCCTTTACTGCGTGATCGTCATTGCCATCACGCACTTCGCCGCGGACCGCATGCGCGCCAACCCGCGCACCGGCGTCTGGCTGAACCGCGTCGCCGGCACCCTGCTGGTCGGCTTCGGCGTCAAGCTCGCCCTCGGCAAGTAGCGCTCAGCGCTTGCTCGGCTTGCCGCCGCCCAGGTGCGGCACACCGTTCTTTGCGGCATCGCCGAGCAGCCCCGCCTCGCCGTACACGCGCAGCTTGTCGCGCGTGTCCGCGATGTCGAGGTTCCTCATCGTCAGCTGCCCGATGCGGTCCGCGGGCGTGAAGAACACCTCCTCGCCCTTCTCCATCGTCAGTCGCTCGGGCTTGTAGGTGAGGTTCGGGCTCTTCGTATCCAGAATCGAATAGTCGTTGCCGCGGCGCAGCTCGAGCGCCACCTCGCCCGTCACTGCCTTCGCCACCCAGCGTTGCGCGGTCTCGCGCAGCATCAGGGTCTGCGGGTCGAACCAGCGCCCCTGGTACAGCAGCCGCCCGAGCCGCAGGCCGTTGATGCGGTACTGCTCGATCGTGTCCTCGTTGTGGATGCCGGTCACCAGGCGCTCGTAGGCGATATGCAGCAGCGCCATGCCCGGCGCCTCGTAGATGCCGCGGCTCTTCGCCTCGATGATGCGGTTCTCGATCTGGTCGCACATCCCCAGGCCGTGCCGGCCGCCGATGGCGTTGGCCTCCAGCAGGAGGGCCACCGCGTCCGCATAATGCTGACCGTTCAGCGCCACGGGCACGCCCAGCTCGAAGCGCACCGTGACCCGCTCTGCCTTCACCGCCACGTCTTCGCGCCAGAAGGCGACGCCCATGATCGGCTTGACGATCGCGATGCCCTTGTCGAGAAACTCGAGGTCCTTCGCCTCGTGCGTGGCGCCGAGGAGGTTTGAGTCCGTCGAGTAGGCCTGCTCCGCGCTCATCTTGTAGTCGAAGCCCGCCTTGGCCATGTACGCCGACATCTCCTTGCGGCCGCCGAGCTCGTCGATGAACGCCTGGTCGAGCCAGGGCTTGTAGATGCGCAAAGCGGGATTCGCGAGCAGGCCGTAGCGGTAGAAGCGCTCGATGTCGTTGCCCTTGTAGGTGCTGCCGTCGCTCCAGACGCCCACCGCGTCCTCGCGCATGGCAACCACCAGCAGGGTGCCGGTGACCGCGCGCCCGAGCGGCGTGGTATTGAAGTAGGTCGCGCCGCCGGTGGAAATGTGGAACGCGCCGCACTGCAGCGCGGCGATGCCTTCGGCGACCAGCTGCGCCCGGCAGTCGACCAGGCGCGCCTTCTCGGCGCCGTAGGCGAGCGCCTTGCGCGGGATCTCGGCGTAGTCCGGCTCGTCGGGCTGGCCCAGGTTGGCCGTGTAGGCATGCGGGATTGCGCCCTTCGCGCGCATCCAGTGCACCGCGGCACTCGTGTCGAGGCCGCCCGAGAAGGCGATGCCGACTTTTTCGCCCCTGGGCAGCGTGCTGAGGATCGTGGCCAAGTTCCCGCTCTCCGTAAAGCGGGGATGATACGTGATGGGCGATAGAATGGCCGCCGTGCGCGCACTCGCCTTCGCCGTGGTC
>DASTTC010000008.1:0-4013 GCA_035760345.1 Burkholderiales bacterium
CCTGTTCCCGCACGAGCAGAGCCTGCTGGAAAAGAGCAGCCTCGAGGAGGAGCGGCGCCTGATGTACGTGGCGCTCACGCGCGCGCGCCGGCGCCTGTACCTGTCGTTCGCGCAGACGCGCATGCTGCACGGCCAGACGCGTTACAACCTGCCGTCGCGGTTCGTCGACGAGATCCCGCAGGGGCTGCTGCGGTGGCTTACGCCGCGCTTCGCGGAGAAAAAGCGCCCGGTGTCGCATTTCACCGCCGGCGCCTTTTCCAAGGCGCCCAAGCGCGACCCGCGCTTCGGCGGCGCACCGGCGGGCACCGGCGGCGCGCCGATCGGCTTTCGCGTCGGCCAGAACGTGGTGCACGCCAAGTTCGGCTCCGGCGTCATCGTCGATGCGGAAGGGCAGGGCGGCGATGCGCGCGTGCAGGTCAACTTCGGCCGCGAAGGCGTGAAGTGGCTCGCGGTGGCGGTGGCGAAGCTTCAGGCGGCGTAGCGCGCGCCGCCCCCCAGCTACTTACGCGTGGCGGTCACGGCCTTGAACAGGCTGTCGACGTACGGCTTGCCGATTTCCTTCTCCGCCCATTCCTTGACCGGCGGCTGCGCGAGCTTGCGGAACGGCGCCACCTGCGCCGGCGAAAGCACGGTCACTTGCATGCCGACCTTGCCGAGGATCTCCTTTGCATTGCGGTCCTGGTCCGACGTCATCTTGCGATGCAGGGCGACCGCGTGCTTCACGCCGTCCTCGACCGCCTTCTTCTCCTTGGCCGACAGGCCCTGGTAGAAGCGCTCGTTCACCATGTAGGCGTGGATGCTCCAGACGTGGCCGTCGAGCGTCACGTACTTCTGGTGCTGGTACAGGCTGGCGGCGAGGATGTTGGTGACGCCGTTCTCCTGCCCGTCGACCACCTTTTGCTGCAGCGCGGTCGGCAGTTCGGCCCACGGAATGGCGGACGCCGACGCACCGAGCGACTCGACCAGCGCCTTGAACACCGGCGAGGGCTGGATGCGGATCTTCATGCCCTTCATGTCGGCGGGCGAGTTGATCGGCCGCAGGCTGTTGGTGAAGTGGCGCACGCCGTTGTCGGCGAGGCCCAGCATGCGGATGCCGGTTTTCTTGATCATGTCGCCGGAAAACTCCTTCAGCCAGGGGCTGTCGTAGACGCGCCAGGCGTGCTCGTGGCTGTCGTAGAGGAACGGGATGCCGAGCACGCCGATGGGCTTGTGCACCGTGGCGATGGCGCCGTCGTGCGCCACGGCCAGCTCGAGGGTGCCGAGCTTGAGGCCCTCCATCGTCGGCTGGTCCTTGCCGAACTGCCCGGCCGGATAGATCTCGACTTTGATCGAGCCGCCGGTCGCCTTCTCGACGTGGTCCTTGAAGGCGAGGGCGGCGACGTGCTTGGGCTGGTCGTCCTTGGCGGGCTGGAAGTGCGCGTACTTCAGGGTCTTCTGCGCCTGTGCCGGCGCGGCGGCAAGGCCGAGCGCTGCGGCGACGGCGAATACGAGCTTCAGGGATTTCATCGTTCCTCCTTGGCAGTGAAATGCGTTACCGGGAATAGCCGAACCAGCCCGGCACGGAAATGCTGAGCGCCGGGAACAGCAGCACGAGCAGCAGCACGGCGAACTCGGCCGCGAGCAGCGGCAGCACCGCGCGCGCCAACAGCTCGAAGCGCAGCCGCCCGACCGAGGTCATCACGAACAGCACCGCCCCGACGGGCGGCGTGATCATGCCGATCGTGAGGTTGAGCACGACCGCCATCGCGAAGTGCAGCGGATGGATGCCGAACTGCTCGGACAGCGGGGCGAGCACCGGCACCAGGATGATCACGGCCGGCAGGGTGTCGATGAACAAGCCGCACACGAGGACGAACAGCGCCACGATCAGCAGCACGGCGAGCGGATCGCTGGTCAGGCCGCCGATGGCGCGCGCGATGTCCTGGGGAACCTGCGCCAGGGTCAGCAGCCAGGCGAACAGCGATGCCATCGACACGATGAGCAGGGCGGCCGAGGACACGAGCGCGCTTTGCAGGAGCACGCGCGCGATCGCGCGGGCGTTCAGCGTGCGCGTGACGTACAAGCCCACGAACAGCGCATAGAACACGGCAACCGCGGACGCCTCGGTGGGCGTGAACAGCCCCGAGAGGATGCCGCCGATGATGATGGCCGGCATGAGCAGGACCGGGGTCGCGCGCCACAGCGCCTGCAGCCGCTTGCGCCAGGGCTCGCGCGCATGCGCGGCGCCGTAGCCGCGCCGGAGGGAGATGGCGTGGTTGGCCGCCATCAGCGCGGCGCTGAGCAGCAGCCCAGGCACCACGCCGGCGAGGAACAGGCCGGCCACCGTCACGCGGCTGTCGGTGAGCGCGTAGATCACCATGATGATCGAGGGCGGGATGATCGGGCCGATGGTGGCGGTCGCCGCCGAGAGCGCGGCGGCGTAGTACTTGTCGTAGCCGGACTTCTCCATCATGCGCATCTCGATCGCGCCCGGCCCGGCGGCGTCGGCCAGCGCCGAGCCGCTGATGCCGGCGAAGAACACGCTGGTGAGCACATTGACATGGCCCATGCCGCCGCGGATGTGCCCCACCAGGGAGTTGGAAAAGCGCAGCAGCGCGGTCGTGATGCCGCCCGCGGTCATCAGGTCGGCGGCGAGAATGAAGAACGGCACCGCCATCAGCGGAAACGAGTTGATGCCGTCGAACAGGCGCTGCGGCACCGAGAGCAGCGACAGCTTGCCCTCCCAGAGCAGCGCGACAAGTCCGGCACCGCCCATCACGATGGCGATCGGAAAGCCGATGGCCAGCGCCACGATGAAGACCGCGAACAGGACCGTGGCCATCTATTCGGCGAAGGCGCCGAGGTCTTCCGCCTGCTCGTAGCGCCTGGCCACGTAGTCGCGGAACACGCAGACCAGGTGCAGCGCGCAGACGGCGGCGCCGACGGGAATGGCGAGGTAGGGAATGCCGGCCGAGATCTGCAGCGCGGGCGTTTCCTGGTCCCAGGCGAAATGCGCCATGCGCGCGCCGAGCACCGCGAGGGTGGCGAGAAAGGCGAGCATGAGGGCGCCCATCGCGGCGCGCAGCGCGCGCTGCCAGCGCGGGGCGAGGGCCTGGTCGAGCAGGTCGACGGCCACGTGCCGGCCTTCGCGCAGCGCGAGCCCGGCACCCAGGTAGGTGATCCAGATCATCTGGTACTGCGTGAGTTCCTCGGCCCAGATCATCGACGCGTTGAACCCGTAGCGCGAGATGACGTTGGCGAACACCAGGGTCGCCATGCTCGCCATCAGCGCGATCACCAGCCACTGGTTCAGCCCCACCAGCCACGCTTCCGTGGCGCCCAGCCTGCGGGCGCCTCCCGCCTCCTGCATCGACATCCCCTCCGCCGGGCGCGGCTTGCGTGCGCCGCCTCTGGCATCTAACATATCAGATGTCAAATTGACCGGGCAAGCGCCGCGTGACCCTCGCATCGAAACTCGACCGCCCCAAGAGCCTCTCGGACCTTGCGGTGGAGCGCATCCGCGCCGCGATCGTCGAGGGGCAGCTCGGGTTCGGCGAGCAGCTCTCCGAGGCCGCGCTCGCGCTCAACCTCGGCATCTCCAAGACGCCGGTGCGCGAAGCGCTGCTGCGCCTGAAGCTCGACGGACTGGTCGACATCCAGCCGCAGCGCGGGACGTTCGTGTTCACGCTCGCTGCGGACGAGGTGCGCGAACTCACCGCGTTCCGGCAGATCGTCGAGACCGAGGCGCTCGCGCTCGCCATGCGGCGCGACCTGCGCGCCCTGGTGCAGGCGCTCAGGGACAACCTCGCGCGCATGCCCAAGCGCGGATCGGATCCGCGCCGCGTGCACGCGCTCGACACCGAATTCCACGATCTGATCGTCGGCGCCTCCGGCAACCGGCATCTCGCGGCCGCCTACGCCCTCGTCGGACACCGCATCGAGGCGTTGCGCTATCGCCTGCCGGTGGACGACGAGCAGGTGGAGCATTGTCAGCAGAACCATCGGCGCATCGTGGCGCAGATTGCGACCGGCGA
>DASTTC010000009.1:0-5996 GCA_035760345.1 Burkholderiales bacterium
CCCGGCCCGATCCTGTCGCTCGCCGTCGAGCACGGCGACACCGTCTACCTGGCGGGGATCGTCGCCAAGAACCTGAAGAACGACGTGAAAGGCCAGACCGAGGAAGTGCTGGCGGAGATCGACCGGCTGCTGGCCAAGGCCGGCTCGAACAAGTCGAAGATCCTGCAGGCGACGCTCTGGGTGCCCGACATCCGCCTGCGCGGGGCAGTGAACGAGGTCTACACGAAGTGGGTGGACCCGAAAAACCTGCCAGCGCGCGCCTGCATCGAGGCGAAGCTCGCCGACCCGGCGGCGCTGATCGAAATCATGGTGACCGCGGCAAAGTGACAAGCTGACCGCGGCCACCCCGGCGCGGGGCTATCCCCCGCGCTTGTAGACGATTTTCTTGGTGCCGCCGTCGCAGGTGCCGACCACCTTGCCGTCCTCCTGCGCGTCCTTGTCGACGACGGTGGTGGTGAACACCTTGACGCCATTGGCGGTGATCTTGGCGTCGATCTCGGCCTTCAGCTCGTTGCAGTCCTTGCGCTGGGCGAGGGCTGGGGTGACGGCGAGGGCGAGGGCGAGCGCGAGTGCGGTTTTGACCATTTGTTTTCTCCCGGGTTAGGTCGGACTGCGCGCCTATTGTGCCTCCGCGACAGGGGGCGCGGAAGGGGTGGGGTGGGCCGACGGCCCACCGTACGCGTGCGTTAGTACCTGCCGCCGCGCACGAAGCGCGCGATACCGGCGGCCACCTCGGCTTCCATGCCGTTGAAACCGTGGGGCGTGCGGCCTTCGCAGCCGTCGCCCGTGCCCGGTGCGCCGCCCGAGACCACCACGACCTGCGAGCGGGTGCCCTTGTAGCGGTCCGCGATGCCCTGGGCGCCGGCCGGCGGCGAGCGAAAGCACCCGTCCTGCGCGTGGCTGACCACCAGCAGCGGCATGCGGATGTCCTCGATCCGGTTGTCGTGCACCGTCTGCGCCGTCCAGGATTTCCGCCCTCGCGCCGTACCGACCATCACGGGCGAGGTGAGCACCACGCCGTCGAGCGCGGACAGCCGCGCCGCGGCGTTCGCCGCGGAGATCGCGCCGCGGCTGGTGCCGACGACCCAGACCGGGCCTTGCACGCGCGCGCGCAGGTCGGCCACCACCTTGCCGAGGTCCTCGGCATGCGGGGCCTGCGCGCGAAAGCCGCCGAGGCCGTCCTCGCCCATGTGGTCGCCCGGCGCGTCCACCAGCGCAGTGGCGAAGCCTTCGCGGTGAAACAGTTCCTGCGAGCGAACGAGCGAGTTGCCCATGAGTTTGCGCGCGCAGCCCTGGGCGTCGAGGTCGAGGTAGCCGCCGCCGCCGGCGAGCAGGACCAAGGCGCCTTTCGGGTCCTGCGGCGCGGAGAGCGCGTAGCGCGTGGTGGCGCCGCCGTGGGCGGGCAGGGTAATGACTTCGCCGCAGGCGAGGGCGCCGGTCGAGGCGGACAGCAACAGCGCAGCGATGAGTTTCACAGCAACTCCAGTGGGCGTGCCTGCTTCGGCGGGGGAAATGCGGCCTCGAGCGCCTTCAGCGCCTCGGCGTCGAGCTTGAGTTCCAGGGCATGGCGGTTCTCGCGCACGTGCTCGAACCGCGCTGCCTTCGGAATCGCCACGACGCCATCTTGCCGCAGTACCCAGGCGAGCGCCACCTGCGCCGGCGTCGCGCCGGCGCGCTGTGCCACTTCGTTCAAGGCCTTGTGGCCGAGGAGCCGGCCCTGTTCCACGGGCGAGTAGGCCATCACCGGAATGTTCCGCTGCCGCAGCCAGGGCAGCAGGTCGAATTCGATGCCGCGGCGCGTGAGGTTGTAGAGCAACTGGTTGGTGGCGCAGGCCTTGCCGCCGGGAAGATTCGTGAGCTGCGTCATTTCAGAAAGGTCGAGGTTGCTCACGCCCCAGGACAGGATCTTTCCGGCGGCGACGAGGTCTTCGAAGCCGCGCACCGTTTCCTGCAGCGGGTAGGACCCGGACCAGTGCAGGAGATAACACTCCACGCGATCGGTCTTCAATCGCATCAGGCTCGCCTCGCACGCTCGCGCCACGCCTTTGCGCGAGGCATTCGACGGCAGCACCTTGGTGACGAGGAACACCTTCTCCCGCTGGCCGGCGATGGCCTCGGCCACCAGCGACTCCGAGCGACCGTCGCCGTACATCTCGGCGGTGTCGATGAGTGTCAGCCCGAGCGCGATGCCTTCGCGCAGCGCGGCGAGCTCCGCCTTGCGCAGTGCAGGACTGTCGCCCATGTTCCAGGTGCCCTGGCCGAGCTTCGGCATGTCCATCTAGCGTTCCGCCGCGAGCGTTACGGTACAAGGCTCCGGGTCCATGCGCGCCTCGACGCGGTAGCGCTTGCCCGCCTCGAGCGTGGCTTCGATCTCCCGCTGGAAGGACTGCGCATCGCCGATCATGATGCTCAGGTTGATGCGGCAGTGCACGCCCAGGCGGCGCCGGCCAGGCGCGACATGAACGGTAGTGGACGCGAAGACCGCCTGGCCGTCCACGCGATTGACGCGGGCCTCGCAGATCGGTGTACCGGTGTGGCCGCAGAACTGGGCATTGGCGGCATAGGCCTCGATGCGGGCGGCGTTCTGCGGCACGGCCGCGCAGCCGCCCAGAAGCAGGGCGCCGAGCAGGGCGAATCTCATTCGAACAGCGCGATCACCGCGTCGAGCCCCGAGTACTCGAGCGCGCAGTGCGCCTGCGCCTTCACCAGCGGCTTCGCGCGATACGCCACCGACAACCCGGCCTCGGCCATCATTTTCAGGTCGTTCGCCCCATCGCCGATCGCGACAGTCTGGTCCTGCGTGGCGCCGAGCGCATGCGCCACCTCGCGAAAGCGCGCCGCCTTCGCCTCGGCGTCGATGATACGCCCGACGAGGCCGCCCGTCAGCTTGCCCTCGGCGAACTCCAGCTCGTTGGAGATCGTGTAATCCAGCCCGAGGCGCTGCTTCAGGCGCTCGGTAAAGAAGCTAAAGCCTCCGGACACGAGCAGCAGCTTGATGCCATGCTTGCGGCAGGCGGCGACGAGCGCCTCCGCCCCCGGCGACAGGCGCAGCCGCTCGTCGTACACGCGCTGCAGGGCATCCGTCCCGAGTCCCGCGAGCAGGCCGACGCGCTGCCTGAGGCTGTTGGCATAGTCGATCTCGCCGCGCATGGCGCGCGCGGTGATGGCGGCGATCGCGGCTTTGTTCCCCGCCAGGTCGCCGATTTCGTCGATGCACTCGATGGTGATGAGCGTCGAGTCCATGTCCATCGCCACGAGTTTCAGGTCCGCGAATCGCAGGCCTTCGCCCACCGCCGCGAGGTCAAACCGTTGCGCCTTCGCATAGGCGAGCACTGCGGGGTTCGCCGTCCCACCGCGCAGGCGGTAAGCGCGCGCGCCGGCCTGCTCGAGGGATGCCGCGCCGCCCAGCCGGGCGGCCTCGGCGGCCTGCGCCGCTGATACCGGCTGGACGACGAAGTTCACGCGGCGAGCTGCGCGAACAGGGCCTTCACCGCCTGCGCGCGATCGTTCCAGCCCGGCATCTTCGCCTCCAGCCGCAGCTTGTGCGGGCCCGACAGGCGCAGGTCCTTGCGCTTTTGCACCAGGGCGATGATCTTCGCGCCGTCGATCGGCGGCTGCTTCACGAAATGCAGCACCGCGGTCTCGTGCGTGGCATCGACGCGCGCGACGCCGACCGGCTTCGCCGCGATGCGCAGCGCATGGCATTCGAGCAGCGCGCGCGCCGGCTCGGGCGGCAGGCCGAAGCGATCCACCAGCTCCTCGAGCAGCGCCTCCAGCGCTTCGGGCGACTCGCAGTTGGCCATGCGCTTGTACAGCGTCAGGCGCTCGTGCACGTCGTCGCAGTAGGTCTCGGGCAGGAGCGCCGGCGCATGCAGGTTGATCTCGGTGGCGACATCGAGCGGCGCCTCCAGGTCCACGGGGCGCCCCGACTTCAGGGCACGCACCGCGCGCTCGAGCATCTGTGCGTAGAGGTTGAAGCCCACCTCCTGGATCTCGCCCGACTGCGATTCGCCCAGCACCTCGCCCGCGCCGCGGATCTCCAGGTCGTGCATGGCGAGGTAAAAGCCCGAGCCCAGCTCCTCCATCATCTGGATCGCTTCGAGCCGCTTCTTCGCGTTGGCGCCCAAGGCCTCGTCCGGCGGCGTGAGCAGGTACGCGTAGGCCTGGTGGTGCGAGCGGCCCACGCGCCCGCGCAGCTGGTGCAGCTGCGCCAGGCCGAACTTGTCGGCGCGGTGGATGACGATGGTGTTGGCGGTGGGCACGTCGATGCCGGTCTCGATGATGGTGGTGCACAGCAGCAGGTTGTGGCGCTGCGCATAGAAGTCGCGCATCACGCGCTCGAGGTCCCGCTCGCGCATCTGGCCGTGCGCCACCTCGATGCGCGCTTCGGGCAGCAGCCGCGCCAGGCGCTCGCGCATCTGCCCGATGGTGTCGACCTCGTTGTGCAGGAAGTAGATCTGCCCGCCGCGCTTCAACTCGCGCAGCGCCGCCTCGCGGATCAGCCCCTCGGAGAAGGGCGCGGCGAAGGTCTTGATGGCGAGGCGTTTCTGCGGCGCAGTGGCGATCACCGAGAATTCGCGCAGGCCCTCCAGCGACAGCGCGAGCGTGCGCGGGATGGGCGTGGCGGTGAGCGTGAGCACGTCGACCTCGGCGCGCAGTGCCTTCAGGCGCTCCTTTTGCCGCACGCCGAAGCGGTGCTCCTCGTCGATGATGGCAAGACCCAGGCGCTCGAACTTCACGTCGCGCGACAGCAGCTTGTGTGTGCCGATGACGATGTCCACCTCGCCCGCGGCGAGCGCCTTCAACGTCGCCGCGGCTTGCTTGCCGGTACGAAAGCGCGACAGCTCGGCGATGCTCACCGGCCAGTCGGCGAAGCGGTCCGAGAAGGTCTGGAAGTGCTGCTCGGCGAGCAGCGTCGTGGGGCACAGGATCGCCACCTGCTTGCGGTCGGCGACGGCGACGAAAGCGGCGCGCAGCGCGACCTCGGTCTTGCCGAAGCCGACATCGCCGCAGATGAGGCGGTCCATCGGCTTGTCGGAGGCCATGTCGCCGACCACCGCCTGGATGGCGGCGCCCTGGTCCGGCGTTTCCTCGAAGCCGAAGCCGTCGGCGAAGGCATCGAGGTCGTGCGGCTGCACCTTGAACGCATGGCCCTCGCGCGCGGCGCGCCTGGCGTACAGGGCGAGCAACTCGGCGGCGGTGTCGCGCACCTGCTTCGCGGCCCGCGCCTTGGCCTTGTCCCACTGGCCGCTGCCGAGCTTGTGCAGCGGCGCCGCCTCGGCCTGCGCGCCCGAGTAGCGCGAGATGACCGCGAGCTGCGACACCGGCACGTAGAGCTTGTCGCCGCCGTCGTACTGCAGGTGCAGGAATTCCGTTGGGCCTTCGCCGAGGTCGAGGCCCACCAGGCCCTGGTAGCGGCCGATGCCGTGCTGCGCGTGCACCACCGGGTCGCCGATGCGCAGCTCCGAAAGGTCGCGCAGCATCCCTTCGACCGAGCTTGCCTTCTGCGCGTCGCGCGCGCGGCGGCGCACCGTGCCGGCGTAGAGCTCGGCTTCGGTGACCACGCACCAGCCCTCGGCGGGCAGCGCGAAGCCCTCGGCGAGCGGCGCGACGGTCAGCGAGAAGCGCGCCTTGCTGCCCGACCAGGCGGCGAAGTCGGCCACCGGTTCCGGCGCCAGCCCGTACTGCGCAAAGTAGGTGAGCAGGGTCTCGCGCCGTCCGGGCGATTCGGCCGCCACCAGCACGCGCAGCCCGCACTCGCCGAGGAAATGCTTGAAGGCGTCGAGCGGATCGGGCGCGCGACGGTCGACGGCGAGCGGCGGCAGCGGCACGCCGGCGAGCTCGCGCTCGGGCTGCGCGCGTCGCAGTGCGCGCGCCGCGAGGTGGAACTCCTCCGCCGGCATGAACAGCGCCGCCGGGGGCAGCAGCGGCCGCTCGCGCTCGCCGCCGAGCAACCGGTGGCGCGAGCTCGCCTCGCGCCAGAAGGCGTCGATGGC
>DASTTC010000010.1:0-9501 GCA_035760345.1 Burkholderiales bacterium
GGGAGTGTTACGGCGGAGGGCTACGCGGGTCGCCGCAATGCGGCAACACAATCCTGTGACTTATTCACCTTATTCGATCACCCGGTCGGCGCGTAGCAGGATCGACTGCGGCACGGTGAGGCCCAGGGCCTGCCCCGTGCCGAGGTTGACCACCAGCTGGAACGTGGTCGGCTGCTCGATCGGCAGGTCGCCGGCGTTCGCGCCGCGCAGGACCTTATCGACGAACACCGCGGCGCGCCGGTACAGGTCGAAAAGGCTCGCCGCGTACGCAAACAGCACGCCCCGCGGGACGTTGTCCGTGATGTAGCTCGTCAGCGGAATGCGCAGCCGCAGGACGTTCTCGAACAGGATGTCGCGAAAACTGTACAGCACGGACGAGGGGCATGGCAGCAGCGCATCCGGCGGGTCGCGCTCCATCTCGTCGAAGGCGCGCCGGATCTCGGCCTCGTTCGACACGTAGTAGGGCACGAGCGCGCAGCCGATACTTTGCGCGGCGCGCATCGAGTGCGCCTCCGCCACGCGGCAACCGCTCGCGTTCCGGTCCACGAGCTGGCCGACGCGCTTCAGCCCCGGCAGGAACTCGCGCAGGATCTCCATGTGCTTGGCCGGCAGCTGATCGTTCAGCTGGGCGAAGCCCGTGACGTTCAGACCGGGGGCGGCGAGGCTGCGCGCGAGACCCGCCTTGACCGGATCGAGCGCGCCCACCAGCACGATGGGTATCGCCCTCGTCTTGCGGTGGATGAACTGGGCGATGGATTCCCAGGCGAGAAAGACGTCGGGCTTGCGCGCGATGGCTTCGCCCACCTTTTCGGCGAGGTCGCTCGCATCGCGCCGGGTGACGATCTCGTGGAACTCGAGGTTGCGTCCCTGGACGTAGCCGAGCTCGCGCATGCCCTCGAGAAAGGCAAGGACGCCAGCCTTGCGCTCTGGTGACGCGGTGTTCACCTGGATGACGCGATAGACCTTCGTCGCCTGCGCCAGCGCGCGCGGCGCCGCCAGCAAAGCGCCGGCTCCGATCAGGAACTGTCTGCGCGCGACTCCTCCCATGCCCCTCCCCGAGCCCGCCAGGCCACTATAGACCTAGTACGTATCGCCGAGCAGCCTCAGCTCCACCGCGCGCATCACCGCCGCGGCGCCCGAACGCACGCCGAGCTTGCGGTAAGTGTTGCGCACGTGGCTCGTGACCGTGTGCAGCGACACGCCTAGGACCTCGCCGATCTGAGCGTAGGTGCGCCCGCGCGCCATGAGCCGCAGGACTTCGGATTCCCGCGCGGTCAGATAGGCCGGCTGCGTCACGAGGCTCATGGCTAGCCGACGATAAGGATGGGCGCGCCGCCCGGCAGCGCACCGCGGCACGCGCCGGGTGTGACCGATTCACGTTTTTCCCGCGCCGTGCGGCGCTTGCCGCCCCGCTGCCCCGGACGCACAATGCCCGTGCAGAGGAGGGCACGATGAAGGCGACGTCCGTGGAAGTCCTGCCCGACATGCTGCTCGCGGAGATCGCGCGGCGCGCGCCCTCGCGCACCTACCTGCGCAACGCCATCATCCTCACCGAAGGCGACGATTCGGACACCCTGTATGTCCTCCTGGCCGGTCGCGCCAAGGTGTTCGTGGCCGACGAGCACGGCCACGAGCTGCAGCTCAACCAGATCGGGCCCGGGGAGTACTTCGGCGACGTGACGCTGGACGGTGGGCCGCGCTCGGCCTCGGTGATGGCGCTCGAGGCCTGCCGCTGCGCGGTGCTGAAGAACGCGGAGCTGGCGCGCTTCACGTGCGATCACCCGGAATTCGCGCTGCACCTCACGCGCAAGCTCGCGCATCGCGTGCGCGCGCTGACTTCCAGCGTGCGCGACCTCGCGTTAATGGATGTCTACGGGCGCGTGGCACGGCTGCTGCTGGACCTGGCCGACGAAGTCGACGGGCAGCTGGTCATCAAGGAGAAGCTCACGCAGAAAGACATCGCGCAGCGCGTGGGCGCTTCGCGCGAGATGATCAGCCGCATCTTTTCCGACCTTTCGGCAGGCGGGTACGTGAGGAAGGAGAACGGGCGACTCGTCATCGTCAGAAAGCCGCCGGCGCATTGGTAATGAGAACAATAGGGACTGTCCCTATTTAAGTCCTTTGACGCGGAACGCCAGAATCGGCTGGGTGAAGCCGCGCAGCTGCATCGGGCCCGCGGGCTCGACCTGCACCGCGTCGCTCACGTCGGCATAGGTCACGGCGTCGATCAGGATCTCGCCGGCTTTCGCCTGCCCGCACAGGCGCGCGGCGAGGTTGGGCACCGCGCCGATCGCGGCGTACTCCCAGCGCTGCTCGAAGCCGATGACGCCGAGGGTCGCCTCGCCCTGCGCCACGCCCATGCCGAGCGCCACCTTGTGCCCGCGGTGCTCCCAGGCCTGCTCGATCGGGCGGAAGGCCTGCTGCAGCTCGATCGCCATGCGCACCGCCAGCAGCGCCGGGCGCTCGACCGGCACCGGATCGTTGAAGAAGATCATCACGCCGTCGCCGGCGAAGTGCTCGAGCGTGCCGCCGTAGCGGTCGACGAGCTTGCCCATCGCGGCGTGGTAGTCCGACAGCAGGTCCATCACCTCGTCGGGATCCGCGCGATCGGTGAACGAGGTAAAGCCGCGCAGGTCGAGGAACACCGCCGTGATCTCGCGCCGGTGCGGCTCGAGCATCTCGGCGCCGCCGGCGACGATGGCGTCGGCGACCGGCGGCGAGAAAAAGCGCTTCATCTGCGCCAGGCGGTCGATCGCTGCCACCTGCTCCCTGACGCGCTGCTCGAGCAGCTCGTTCCACTCGCGCAGCTCGGTGGCCTGGCGGCGCACCTCGTCCTGCAGCACCTTCACCCGCAGCAGCGAGCGCACGCGCGCGAACAGCTCGGCGTAGCGCACCGGCTTGGCGAGAAAGTCGTCCGCGCCGGACTCGATGCCCCGCACGCGCTCGTCGTGGCCGTCGCGGTCCTCGAGCGAGGTGACGAGCACCACGGGCAGGAGCTCGGTCGCCGGTTCCGCGCGCAGGCGCTGCGTCAACTCGAAGCCGTCCATGCCCGGCATGCGGATGTCCGAGATCACCAGGTCGCAGGGCTGAGCGGCGATATGCGCCAGGGCCGCCTCGGCGTCGTACACGCCCGTCACTTCGTAGCCGCGCGAGCGCAGCAGCTCGACCAGCATCTCGACGTTCGCGCGCTGGTCGTCGACCACCAGGATGCGGCCGCGCCGCGCCGCGACGATGGAGGCCATCAGAAAACGATCACGCCCCGCGCGTTGCGGCCCGACTCCAGGTCGGCGAACGCCTGCGGCGCTGCATCGATCTTGTAGCGGTGCGTGATGAGCTCGTCGAGCTTGAGGCGCCCGGCCATGTACAACTGCAGCATCTTCGGGAAGTCGATCCGCGGCACGCAGGAGCCGAAGTAGCTTCCCTGCAGCGTCTTTTCCTCGAACACCATGGTCATCGGCTTGAACGAGGTCGAGTCCGTGGCCCGCGCCACGCCCACGATCACCGCCTTGCCGCCGCGCCGGATCGCGCGGTAGGCGGTCTCGGCCAGCGCGCCGACGCCGACGCACTCGAATGCGTAGTCGGGGCCGCCGCCGGTGAGCTTCTTTAGCGCCTTGGCGGTGTCCTCGCCCGGCTTGGCGAGGATCGTGTCGGTGGCGCCGAAGCGCTTCGCCAGGTCGAGCTTTTCCTGCATCGTGTCGATGGCGATGATGCGCTCGGCGCCCGCGATCGCCGCCCCCTGCACCACGTTGAGCCCCACCCCGCCGCAGCCGAACACCGCGACGCTCGAGCCCGGCTCCACTTGCGCGGTGTTGAACACCGCGCCCACGCCCGTGGTGACGCCGCAGCCCACCAGCGCCGCGCGATCGAGCGGAATCTTCGGATCGATCTTCACCACGTTGTCGACCGAGAGCGTGGCGTACTCGGCCATCACGCCGCAGCCGGAAAAGATGCCGACGGGCTTGCCCGCCTTGTCGTGCACGCGCGGCGTGCCTTCGGCGGTCGTGGTGAGCGCCTTGCCCTGCTCGAGGCACAGCACCGGCCGGCCGGCCGCGCAGAAGCGGCACTTGCCGCACATGTAGATGAAGGACGAAATGACATGGTCGCCCACCGCGAGGCCAGTGACGCCCTCGCCCACTTCGATGACTTCGCCGGCGCCTTCATGGCCGAGCACCAGCGGCGGCGGCAGCGCGATGGTGCCGTTGGTGGCCGAGAGGTCCGAGTGGCACACGCCGCAGGCGGCGAGCTTCACCATGACTTCGCCGCGCTTGGGCGAGTCGACGCTCACCTCCTCGACGACGACGGGCTGGTTCAGTTCGCGGCACAGGACGGCTTTGCCGGTGCGGGGCATTCAATTTCTCCCATCTCCCTGACAGATCGCGGCGAGTATAGCGCTTCGCGATCAGCGAGGGCCGAGCCGCTCCAGCTTCTCGTCACGCAGGTACATCAGCAGCAGCTCGCCGGCGGGCGATGCGCGAAATTCGCCGTAGCGGGCGCGCTCGTAGATCTTCGCCGTGCCTTCCTGGAAGAAGTAGGCGTTGGTCGCGAACTTGACCCTGCCGTCGCGCACCCGGTAGCGCAGCCGCGCTTCGCCCGCCCCGAGGGGCTCGCCGCCGTCGCGCCGCACGAACGCCGCGACGCCGCGCCCGTCGACGCGAACGACGATGCGGCCGTCCTCCGGCGCCCTGCCGCGGTCGCGGCCGAGCGCGTCGTTCTCGACCTTGAAGCGCAGCGCCATGTAGTCGCCCTGCATGAGCGAGCGCGGATCCACCGGCGCGAGCTCGAGGAGCACCAGCGCGCCCTCGGCGAGCTGCCGCTCGCGCGCATAGATCGTCCAGTTGGCCGCCGCGAGGACGGCCACGCCTGCCAGTACCGCCAGTGCCTTACGCATGACGCACCACCTGCGCGGGCCACCAGCGCCGCAGCCCCCAGCGCGCCGCGAGCAGTGCGAGGCCGGCGGCGGCGAGCAGCGCCGACTTCTCGAGCAGCGTGGCGTGCAGCGCGTAGTAGTAGTGGGACAGGTAGCCGAGCAGCGCAAACACGCCGAGCCCGGCGAGCACGCGATTGCCGTTGGCATACCCGACAACGAGGATCGCGGCCGCCGGCGCCACGCCCGGCGCCTTGAGGGAGATGAGAGCGAGAAGCACCGCGCCCGCGAGCGCGATGCGCGCATGGGGCTCGCCGGGGCCCACGCCCTCTCGCTTCAGCAGCCGCAACACCGCCCAGGCGAGCACCAGCCCCGAGGCGAGGTTTCCGGCCCACAGGATCGCCGGGGCGGCGTCCCCGGCCTGCCGCAGGAGGAGTCCGAGCAACCCGCCGTGCATCACTGCGGTCTGCACCGCGGCGAGCGCGAGCCCATAGCCCCCGGCGCGCAAGAGCTCTCCGCGGCGCGGATGATCGAACTCCGCAAGCCAGGGCCAGAGGAAGACGAAGGTGACCGCCGCCGGCGCAAAGGCGTGCAGCCCCAGGTGGCCGAGGGCGTATACGGCGGCGTACGCGCCGGTCCACGAGGTCCAGACCCGGTGGATGAAATTCGGCACGAGCACGAAGAGCACCGCCTGCTGCAGCGCGAGCGCGAGCGCAGCGGCGCTGAAGGAATGCTCGAACCAGCGCACCACGGCGAATCCCATCAGCGCCTGCCCGGCGAGGCTCACCGCGAAGCCGAACTGGTTCAGGAAGTCGCTGTGCGGAGACGAGCGGTAGAGGAAGGCCGCGCCCGTGCAGACGGCCGCGCCCGCCAGGAACGACGCCGCCGCGCTCTCCATCAGGAAGGCAAAGCCCAAGCCGGCGAATCCGAACAGGAACATCGCGCCGATCCACCCGGCGATGCCCAGCATCACGCGCACGAACCACGGCGAGCGCGAGGCGGAAGCATCCGGCGACTGCCCTTCCACCAGCCCCGCGTCACGCAGCCGCGCCCACAGGGCTTCCCGATCGATCGCGCTCATGCGTCCTCCTCGTTCGCGACATTCTTCAGCCAGATGCCGCCCGCCGCGGACACCCCGATCACCACCAGGCCGATGAGCAGGAACGCGCCCGCCTCGAAGCGCACCTCCGAGAGCCCACGCACGAGCAGCGAGGCGACCACGATGACGCCGGAGAGCACGCCGCCGGCGAGCACGTAGACATCCTTCAGCCAGCGCCGGTACGCAGCGTAGCCGCTGGCCATCCACGCGAGCCAGGCGAGCCAGCCAAGCCCCGCGACGTGCCGGTCGAAGATGTCCATCAGCAAGAGCGCGGTGGCGAGGCTGCCGCCCGCCGTGGCGATGAGCCGCGGCGCCCAGCGTTCGCGCAGCCAATCGAGGCCCGCGCGGGCCAGGCCCTCCCAGGCGATGAGCGCGACTGTATTAAGACCGAAGAGCAGCCACAGCTGCCGCTCAGGGCCGAACAACACGCCGAACAGGCCGCGGAACGCCTGGAAGTAGAGCACCACCGCCAGATTGACGAGCGCGAGCCACACCACCCAGAGCGCGGCGAAGCGTCCGAGCAGCGCCCAGGGCAGGATCGCCGCGGCCCACGCTGCGAACAGCTCGAAGGTGTCGGCGCCGGTCTGGTAGGTCTGGCCGATGAGCGCGAGCAGCGCGCCGGTGAAGATCGCCGCGGCGAGCAGCGCCGCCTTGCCCGCGGCCCGCTCCAGGCCCTGCCACCAGAGAACGGCCAGCGCCGCGACGATGAGTCCCTGGGCGAGCCCGAACTTCGCGTAGCGGCCGAGGTCGTCCCAGTTGTAGGCGAGGAAGAAGACCGCGGCCGCACCGAGCATCACGGCGCCGAGCCACAGAAGCAGCCGGTCGAGGAAGTGGCGCCATTCCGCGCGGTCCGGCAGCACGCCGCCCAGCTCGAGCGCGCGGCGCAGGCGCTCCGGGGCGATGCGCCCCGCCTGCGCCCATTCGAGGATGTCCTGCCGCACATGGCTCATATTCGGCTCCTCCACATTCAGCGCCAATCCCCTCGCAATTCCCGCACTTGGGCCTGCAACCCCTCTGGCGTCACCATGGCGGCCGGCACCGCCTCCCCCACCGCCAGCCCGATCTTCGCGAACGGCCGCATGCGCCACGACCGCGTCATCGCCGAGCCGCCCATGCGCGAGAAGAACGACCCCCACAGGCCGCGCAGCGCAATCGGCACCACGGGCACCGGCGTCTCCTCGAGGACGCGCGTCAGGCCCGGCCGGAACGGATACAGCTCGCCCGTGTCGGTGATGCGTCCCTCGGGAAAGATGCAGACGACATCCCCGTCGCGAAGCGCCCGGGCCACGTCGGCGAAGGCGCGCTCCATCATCGCCGGATCCTCTTTCGACGAGGCGATGGGGATCGCTTTGCCAGTACGGAACACGAAGTTCAGCACCGGGATGCCGAAGATGCGATGGTCCATGACGAAGCGCACCGGGCGCCGCACGGCCGCGGCGATTACCAGCGCGTCGACGAAGCTCACGTGGTTGGCGACAATGAGCGCCGCCCCTTCGTCCGGCACGTGCTCCAGGCCGCTCTTGTCGAGCCGGTACACGGAGTGCACCAGCATCCAGACGAGGAAGCGCATCAGGAACTCGGGCACCAGCAGGTAGATGTAGAGCGCCACCACGGCGTTGAGCAGCGCCGTGACCAGGATCAGTTGCGGGATGCTGAGCCCCGCTGCGAACAGGCCGATGGCCATCGCCGCCGCAGCGACGATGAAGGCGGCGTTGAGGATGTTGTTGCCGGCGATGATGCGCGAACGGTGCGTGGCATCGCTCCGGGTCTGCACCAGCGCGTAGAGCGGCACGATGTAGCACCCGCCGAACAGGCCGATGAGGAAAAGGTCGGCGAGCATGCGCCAGTGCGTGGGATCGCGCGCGAACTCGGCGAGCGTCTGCGCGCCGTGCGGCGCATGCCCTTCGGCGGCGAGCCACAGGTCGATGCCGAAGAGGGTGAGGCCAATGGAGCCGAAGGGCACCAGGCCGATCTCGATCTTCCTGCCTGAGAGCCGCTCGCACAGCAGTGAGCCCACGCCGATGCCCACGGAAAAGACGATGAGCAGTAGCGTCACCACGTGCTCGGCCGCGCCGAGCACGTTCTTGGAGAGGTTCGGAAACTGCGTGATGAACATCGCGCCGTAGAACCAGAACCAGGAGATGCCGAGGATCGCGTTCCACACCGTGCGGTTCTGCGCGGTGAAGCGCAGGTTGCGCCAGGTCTCGGTGAGCGGGTTCCAGTTGATCCTCAGGTCCGGCGACGGCGCGGGAGACTTCGGAATGAAGCGCGAAAGCAGGATGCCGGCTGCCGCGAACGCCATCGCCGAAACCGCGACGCCGGCGACGCCCCAGCCCGGCTGCGTGATCATCCAGCCGCCATAGACCATGCCGAGCAGGATGGCGATGGAGGTGCCCATCTCCACCATGCCGTTGCCGCCGACGATTTCGGTGTCGTTCAGGTGCTGGGGCAGGATGGCGTACTTCACCGGGCCGAAGAGCGCGGATTGCACGCCGCCGAGGAACAGCGCGCCCAGGAGCAGCGTCAGGTTCTGCGTGAAAAGGCCCACCGCGCCAAGCGCCATCACCGCGAGCTCGATCGTCACGGTGACCGTGATGAGGGTGGATTTCTCGTACTTGTCCGCGATCTGGCCCGCGGTCGCCGAGAACAGGAAGAACGGCAGGATGAACAGCGCCTGCGCGAGGTTCTGCAGCGTGTCCGAGGACATCGTGGTGAAGCTCGCCGTCTGGTAGGCGAGCAGGATCACCAGCGCCTGCTTGAAGACGTTGTCGTTGAACGCGCCGAGGAACTGCACGCCGAAGAACGGGCCGAAGCGGCGCTCGGTCAGTAGCCGGTACTGGCTCGATCCCTGCACGGTCTCCCTCGTTGCGGCAGGTTGCGGCGGGGCGTTAAAGTACCGCCCTTCTTGGCAAAGGATTATCCCATGCTCATGCGCGACAAGCTGTTCATCGGCGGCCAGTGGGCCGCCCCGTCCTCGAAGGAATCGATCGAGGTACACAACGCCGGCACCGGCGAAGTGATGGGCACCGTCCCCGCCGGCGGCGAGCGCGACATCGACGCCGCGGTGGCCGCGGCACACGGTGCGCTCGAAGGCTGGAGCCGCACCCCGGTGGGGCAGCGCGCGGCATTCCTGCAGAAGATCTCCGACGGCCTGAAGGCACGCGCCGAGGAGCTGGCGAAAACCATCGCGCAGGAAGTCGGCATGCCGATCAAGCTCGCCGGGCGCATCCAGGCCGGGCTGCCGATCGCCAACTTCGCCAACTACGCGAAGATCGCCGGGGAGTTCAAGTTCGAGGAGCGCGTCGGCAACTCCGTGGTCGTCAAGGATCCGGTGGGCGTGGTCGGCGCGATCACGCCGTGGAACTACCCGCTGCACCAGATCGCGCTGAAAGTCGCCCCGGCGCTCGCCGCCGGCTGCACGGTGGTGCTCAAGCCCTCGGAAATCGCCCCCTTCAACGCCTTCATCCTCGCCGAAGTGGTGGAGGCCGCGGGCCTGCCCAAGGGCGTGTTCAACCTCGTCACCGGCTACGGGCCGGTG
>DASTTC010000011.1:0-2313 GCA_035760345.1 Burkholderiales bacterium
CTACGGCAAGGACGGGTTCGAGAAGCCCGGCATGATCGACGCGCAAGGCAAGCTGCGCGACCTGTCCAAGGTGGTGGACAACATCGGGCCGAACGAGATCTCGCCGCGCGGGCTGAAGATGCTCTCCAAGGTGAAGCCCGAATCCCTGCCGGTGGTGTCCAACCAGCCGCGCCTGGGCGTGCCGTACGTCGGCATCGGCAAGTTCATCGCCATCGGCCTGAACTACCGCGATCACGCCATCGAGTCGAACCTGCCGATTCCCACCGAGCCGGTCGTGTTCTCCAAGGCGACGAGCTGCATCAGCGGACCGAGTGACGACGTCATCCAGCCCAAGGGCTCGACCAAGCTCGACTGGGAGCTGGAGCTCGGCGTGGTGATCGGCACCAAGGCGCAGTACGTGTCCGAGGCGCATGCGCTCGACTGTGTGGCGGGCTATTGCGTGGTCAACGACGTTTCCGAGCGGGGGTTCCAGCACGCGACCAGCCAGTGGGACAAAGGCAAGGGATTCGATACGGCCGGGCCGATCGGGCCGTGGCTGGTCACCACCGACGAGGTCCGCGATCCGCAGAATCTCGACATGTGGCTCGATCTGAACGGCAAGCGCATGCAGTCGGGCAACACGCGCACCATGATCTTCGGCGTGGCGCAGATCGTGTCGCACGTCAGTCAGTACATGACGCTGCTGCCGGGGGACATCATCACCACCGGCACGCCCCCGGGCGTCGGCGCGGGCATCAAGCCTTCGCCCGTGTTCCTCAAGCCCGGCGACTTGATGACGCTCGGCATCCGCGGCCTGGGCGAGCAGAAGCTGAAGGTCGTCGCCTGGCCGGGCTGAACCGCGCCTAGAACATCGAGCTGGAAAAGCCGCCGTCCACCGGCAGCGCGGTGCCGGTGACGAAGTCGCTCGCGCGGCTGCAGAAGAACACCGCCGTGCCGGCCAGGTCCGCCGGATCGCCCCAGCGCCGCGCCGGCGTGCGCGCGACCACCCGCTCGTGCGCGCCGGGAAAGTTGCGGCGCAGGTTCTGCGTCAGCTCCGTGTCGATGAAGCCGGGCAGGATGCTGTTCACCTGGATGTTGTCCTTCGCCCAGGCCGCGGCGAGGCTCTTGGTCAACTGCACCACCGCGCCTTTGGTGGCCGCGTACACCGGGCCGACGTCGAAGCCGAAAATGCTGGTCATCGAGCCGATGGTGACGATCTTGCCGCCGCCACGGCGATGCATCTCAGGGTAGGCGGCCTGGCAGCATTGGAAGACGCTGGTGAGATTCGTGTCGACGATGCTGTGCCACTCGGCGCCGCTGTAGTCCTGCGGCTGCTTGCGGATGTTGATGCCGGCGTTGGCCACCAGGATGTCCAGGCCGCCGAATGCCTTCACCGTATCGGCCACCATGCGCTGCACCTGGGTGCTGTCGTTGACGTCGGCGACCAGCGCGATCGCATTGCCGCCGATCGCCTTCAACGCGGCGGCGTTCTTGGTTGCGTTCCGGCCGGCGATTGCGACATCGGCTCCGGCCTGCGCAAGGCCCCGGGCGATGCCCAGGCCGATACCGCCATTGCCGCCCGTTACCAGGGCGACCTTGCCTTTGAGGTCGAAAGGATTCATGCGAAAAGTGTAATGGGGTAAGCTAGGCCACAGCAATCGCCGCCATGGACAATCTGCGAATCAAGGCCGACCGGCTCTGGGGGTCGCTCATGGAGCTGGCCCGGATCGGCGCCACGCCCAAGGGCGGGGTGCGCCGCCTGACGCTCACCGAGGAGGATCGGCGCGCGCGCGACCTGTTCGTGCAATGGTCAAAGGAGGCGGGCTTGGCGGTGGCGGTGGACGGCGTCGGCAACGTGTTCGCGCGCCGGGCCGGGACGGATCCGGCGCTGCCGCCCGTGGCGATGGGCAGCCACCTCGACTCGCAGCCCTCGGGCGGCAAGTTCGACGGCGCCTTCGGCGTCATGGCGGGACTCGAAGTGTTGCGCACGCTGAACGATGCCGGCGTGCGCACGCGAGCCCCCATGGAAGTCGTGTCCTGGACCAACGAGGAAGGTTCGCGCTTCACGCCCGTCATGATGGGCTCGGGCGTGTTCGCCGGCGTGTTCACGCTGGAGCATGTGCGCGCGCAAAAGGACCTGGAGGGTGTCACCGTCGGCGACGCGCTGGACAAGATCGAGTACGCCGGCAGCGCCCGCGCGCACAAGCTTGGCGCCTACTTCGAGGCGCACATCGAGCAGGGCCCGGTTCTGGAGAACGAGGGCAAGACCATCGGCGTGGTGCAGGGCACGCTCGGCCAGCGCTGGTACGACGTCACGGTCACCGGGCAGGACGC
>DASTTC010000012.1:0-5928 GCA_035760345.1 Burkholderiales bacterium
GCCGGCCTCCGGATCCTCGACGCCGCCCAGGGCCTGCATCACTTCGGTTTCGTCCATCCGCCCAGTTAATCGCACCGCGTTGCGTGCGCCTTGATGTGCATCAATCGGTTGAGCCGGGTCAATTCGGCGCCGGCGCGACGCGCGGGTCCCCGTAACATCCGGCGATGCGACTCCTGCTCATCAATCCGGCGCTGCCGGAAAGTTTCTGGAGCTTCCGCTGGGCGCTCGAGCGCGTGCTCGGCGGCAAGCGCTCGCTCAATCCGCCGCTCGGCCTCGCCACGCTCGCCGCGCTCTGCCCGCCCGATTGGCAAGTGACCATCGTCGACGAGAACGTCGAGCCGCTGCCGCTCGAGCCCCAGGCCGACCTGATCGGCATCGGCGGCATGGGCGTGCAGGCGCCGCGACAGAAACAGTTGCTGCGCTTCTATCGGGAGAAGGGCTATCGGGTGGTCGCCGGCGGCAGCTACGCGTCGCTGTGTCCCGAGGAGTACCTCGAGCTCGCCGACCACGTGGTCGCCGGTGAAGCCGAGTACCTCTGGCCGCGCTTCTGCGCCGAGCTCGCGGCCGGCGCCCCGCACAAGCTCTACCGCGAGACCGGCAACGTGCGGCTGGAGGATTCGCCCGTGCCGCGCTTCGACCTGCTGAAGCTGGAGGCGTATTCGACGGCCAGCCTGCAGCTCTCGCGCGGCTGCCCTTTCAACTGCGAGTTCTGCGACATCATCGTCATGTTCGGGCGCAAGCCGCGCTACAAGGCGCCGGCGCAGATCGAGCGCGAACTGGACAGCCTGCGGCAATTGGGCGCGCGCAAGGTGTTTTTCGTCGACGACAACTTCATCGGTAACAAGGCCAAGGCGCGCGAGACGCTGGAGGTGCTCGCCGCCTACCAGGACCGGCACGGGCGGCGCATGCGCTTCGGCACCGAGGCCTCGCTCAACCTCTCGCAGGATCCCGCCTTGCTGGCACAGTTCCGCGCCGCGGGCTTCGAATGGGCGTTCCTCGGGCTGGAGACGCCGGATGCGCTCACGCTGCGCGAGGCGGGCAAGCCGCAGAACACCGCCGGCGACATGCTCGCCGCGGTGCGCCGCATCCACGCCGCGGGCATCGACATCCTCGGCGGCTTCATCGTCGGCTTCGACCGCGACACGCCGGCGGTGTTCGAGCAGCAGCGCCGCTTCATACAGCAGAGCGGCATCATGGTGGCGATGGTCGGGCTGCTGACCGCGCTGCCGAAAACGCCGCTTTACGCGCGCCTCAAGCGCGAGGGGCGCCTGGTGGAGGACGCCGCGCACAGCGACAACACGCGCGCGCGTACCAACATCGTGCCCAAGTCGATGACCCTCGCGCAGCTGACCGAGGGCTACCAACGGCTGTACGCCGAGCTGCTCGGCGACGGCGCCATCGCCGAGCGCATCCGCAACAAGCTCGCGCATTTCGGCACGCCCGCGCAACTGGTGCGCGAGCGCCCGCTGGAGGCGGCGCGCATCGTGTGGCGGCTGCTGACGCGCGGCATCGCGCCCGGCGGCGCCGGGCGCGCCTGGCGTTTCCTGCGCAGCCTGCCGCTCGCGCGCCCGCGCCTGCTGCCGCTCGCCATCAACGACTGGATCGCGGGGCTCGCCATGCGCGACTACGCCGAGCGGCACTTCGGCCTGCCGGCGCCGCGCGCCGCGATGAGCCCCGAGCACGCGTTCGCGCGGCTGCGCTCGTCGCTCGCGCGCTGGCGCCACGCCGTGCACCTCGACCTGCGGCCGGCGGCGCGCGCGGAGGCGCAGATCGCGGTGCGCATCACGGGGCTGCTCGACCGCGCGCTCGCCCGCCGGCTCGCCCGCAACTTGCGCGCGGTGCTTAAGCGCTCGCGCGCGCGCGTGGTGCTCGCCCTGGAGTCGCTGGAGGGGCACCACGAGCTCGAGCGCCTGACGCGCGCGCTTGGGCGCCACGGCGACCGCGTGCTCATCGTCGTCGGCGAGGGATTGCGCGAGCTGCTGCGCTGCGAGCCGGCGCCGGCCTAGGCGGCGATCTAAGCTCGACCGCGACACCAGCCGGAGTTGAGCCCCGGAGCGACTGCCCGGAGCGTCTCCCCGGCCCGGGCTATCTCATTTCGAGATCACAGCCGCCTGCGGATTTGATGGCAGGCGTCCACGCGAGTACCGTATGGCGGCAACGAAGGTTGCCTCGTACTACGCGATCGGGAATGCCATTGAACAGAGACACGCGATTTCGGCGAACTGCGCCAAGTGGTGGAATCGGCTCGTTAAAGCCGCGGCCAACCGATCGCAGTGCGGAGTGCATTCCGGCTTTTATGCTGTCTACTTCACGTTAGGCGGCACTATGAGCGCGAAGCGGAGATCAAAGAGCGCACCGCCCGATGACATGCCGATCTACCGTCTCCTCACAGGCCCCGACGACGCCGCGTTCTGCCATCGCGTGAGCGAAGCGCTTGCGCTCGGCTATGTCCTGTATGGCTCTCCGTCAGTCACGTTCAACGGTAAGGAGGTCATTGCAGCGCAGGCGCTTGTATGGCCAACTGTTCGGCACGCCATCGCCAAGGTGAAAGCATGAGTGCTAAGCACGAGTGCACGCCTAACCCCCCGGTCAACGCGGACGCGTGCGGACGCGCCGCCGTGCACCTAGTCCGCCCGGCACGCGCCGGTTACCGGGAACGTTAGACGGACGGATCGATCCGCTCGAGGTTGCCGACGTCTTCAATAGTATCCGCATGATTGGTACCTTTCCGTAAACCTTCAAGGAGAGTTTCATGGCGACCTACGTCGACGGCTACGTGATCCCCGTTAAGAAATCCAACGTCAAGGCTTACAAGAAGATGGCGCAGATCGGCTGCAAGGTGTGGCTGAAGCACGGAGCTTTGGATTACTACGAGTGCGTGGGAGACGATCTGAAGGCCAAGTGGGGATCGAGCTTTCTCAAGCTGTGCAAGCTTAAACCCAGCGAAACCGTCGTCTTCGCGTTCATCGTCTACAAATCCAAGGCTCATCGCAACAAAGTCAACAAAGCGGTGATGTCCGATCCGGCCATGAATCCTCCCGACAGCAAGAAATTCCAGATGCCGTTCGACATGAAGCGCTTCGTGATGGGCGGGTTCAAGACCTTGGTGCAGGCATGACCGACCGTAAGTCCTACTTCGCATTGGAACCCGAGGTCTTTCTTCGCGGATTCCGCAACGGGACCTGCGCTTGCTTGGTGCGATCACGACGGGCACTCCAGGTGCACCTCGCGGTTTCGGAGCGGGATAGCAACGGTACGCTGCCGCCTAACCGCGGCCTGGAGCCGACGCGCTGAAGCGCGCGGCTCATGCCGGACGTTAGACGTCTCATGTGAGCGCCGTGTCCACTCGAGTCGTAGCATCGTTCAACAGTCCCGCAAGCGACCATTGCGTCGATATCTTTGTGCGCGACGATGGCACCTTCGGGTTTGAGGAGTACCGCAGGGATCCCGAGGATATGCGGGGATGGTTTCCGCTCCATCGCTACTCGAACCAAGTGTTTGCCACCGACCGGGACGCGCTCGCGCAAGCGAAAGCCACGGTCGCGTGGATGGCTGCCGACTCCCGATGACACCGCGGCGCGAAGCCCATCCGCGAACCGCTGGCTCAAGGGGCAGGCACTGAGCGGCCGGGGCGATAGGTTGCTGTTCGACGCGCGGTGCTGATATTCGAATGGGATCCCGGGAAGGCAACGCTTCGCGGCGCCTGCGCCCTTCAACTGACGAACAACGCCGCCGCCAGCAGCGCCCCGTGCAGCATCGCCGTGCCGATGGTGGCGCGGATCGCCGGGTCGAGCGCCTGCGGCCGCTCGGCGTCGCGCAGGAGCGAGCGAGCGGACACGATGCCCGGTAACGCGCACGCAAGTGCAAAGGTCGCGAGAGGCGGCAAACCTCCGAGGACGACAGCCGCTGCCACCCACAGGCAGGCGGCGGCGAGTATCGCGGGATAGATCCACCGCGCCCGCCGCGGCCCCAGGCGCACCACCAGATTTCTCTTGCCCGCGGCCGCGTCCGCCTTCACGTCCGGGAACTGGTTGATGAACAGCAGGTTCGCCACCAGCAGCGCATAGCCCAGCCCCGCGACCACCGGCGACCATGAGAACGCCCCGCGCTGCACGTAGTCGGCGCCGAGCACCACGATCAGCCAGCCCGCCGCCACCGCGACCTCGCCCACCCCGCGGCTCATCAGCTTGAGCGGCGGCGCCGAGTAGGCCCAGCCGATGGCGAGGCCCGCGAGGCCGATCCAGAGCAGCCCGGGCGCAGACGCATGCGCCAGCCACAGCCCGGCGGGCACCACCGCCGCGAGCAGCGCGTAGCCGAAGATGCCCGTGGCGCGCAGGCTGAGTACGCCGTTCTGGATGAAGCGGCTACCGCCGGTATAGGGAAAGCGCCGCTCGGTATTGGCGGCGTCGCTGCCGTTCAGCGCGTCGTAGTAGTCGTTCAGCACGTTGATGCCCGCGTGCGCCACCAGCGCGAAGGCGAGCGTGAGGAAGGCTTCGAGCGGGCGCAGGACCGCGCCGCCCGCCTGCGCGCTCGCCAGGCCGAGCAGGCACCCGACCAGCGTGACGCTCAGGAAGGCGGGCCGCGTCGCGGCAGCATAGCGCGCGAGCGGATTGCGATACGCGGCGAGAGTGGGTTCGGCGGCGGGCACGGCGTGGTGCTGCGCATCATAGCGCGCGCGCCGGGAAGTTGACGGGCGTCAACGCCGGGCATTGACCGCGCCCGGGGCCGCGCGGCACCGTGTGCCCTCCAATAACAACATATAGGGGCATGTGCCATGCAAACCACAATATCCGGTATCCGCAAGCGCGACGGCAGCCTCGCCGCCTTCGACGCCGCAAAGATCGCCTCGGCGCTCGAGCGCGCCGGCGCCGCCACCGGCGAGTTCGGCGAGGCCGACGCCGCGCGGCTCGCCGCGCAGGTGGCACGCGTGGTCGCGCACCGCCTGCGCGGGCGCACCCCCGGCATCGAGGACATCCAGGACGCGGTCGAGTACATCCTCATCGCGGCCGATTACGTCGCCACGGCGCGCGCCTACATCGTCTACCGCGAGCAGCACAAGCGCCTGCGCGCGGACCAGCGCACTGTGGTGGACGTCGCCGCCTCGATGAACGAGTACCTCGAGCGCCAGGACTGGCGCGTCAACGCCAACGCCAACCAGGGCTACTCGCTCGGCGGCCTCATCCTCAATGTTGCCGGCAAGGTGACCGCGAACTACTGGCTGTCGCACGTCTACCCGCCCGAAGTCGGTCGCGCGCACCGCGAAGGCGATATCCACGTGCACGACCTCGACATGCTCGCCGGCTACTGCGCGGGCTGGTCGCTGCGCACGCTGCTCGTCGAAGGACTCAATGGCGTGCCCGGCAAGGTCGAGGCCGCGCCGCCGAAGCACCTCTCCAGCGCCGTGGGCCAGATCGTCAACTTCCTCGGCACGCTGCAAAACGAGTGGGCGGGGGCCCAGGCCTTCAGCTCCTTCGACACCTACATGGCGCCTTTCGTGAGGAAGGACCGCCTCTCGTACGCCGAAGTGAAGCAGTCGATCCAGGAGCTGATCTACAACCTGAACGTGCCCTCGCGCTGGGGCACGCAGACGCCGTTCACCAACCTCACCTTCGATTGGACCTGCCCGGAAGACCTCAAGGCGCAGGTGCCGGTGATCGGGGGCGAGGAAATGCCCTTCACCTACGGCGAGCTGGCCCCGGAAATGGAGATGATCAACCGCGCCTACATCGAGGTGATGAGCGCGGGCGACGCCAAGGGGCGCGTGTTCACCTTCCCCATACCGACCTACAACATCACCAAGGACTTCGACTGGGACGGCCCGCTCACGGGCGAGCTGTTCGCCATGACGGCGAAGTACGGCCTGCCCTATTTCCAGAACTTCGTGAACTCCGACCTCGAGCCGAACATGGTGCGCTCGATGTGCTGCCG
>DASTTC010000013.1:0-6293 GCA_035760345.1 Burkholderiales bacterium
TAGAGGCTCCCCGGCATCGCCTGCGTGAGGATCGCCATCACCGTGCCGACCGCGAGCCACAGCAGCCGGTACTCGCCGAACGCGTCGGGCTCGAGGCAGCGCACCAGCACCACCGGCAGCAGGAACTGCAGCGCGACCTCGAACGCGTTCGCCGCGCCGAGCGAGAACGCGCGTGCGCCGAGCGAACTCACGCCGGCCTCCGGCGCACGCCGTACATCAGGCCGATCGCGAACCAGAGGAAAACCTGCTCGGCGCGCGGCGCGAGGCTGCTGTCGGCGAAGGCGACCGCGAGCAGCGCGGCCAGGCCCGCCGCCGCGCCCTGAAACAAGCCGCGCAGCAGCGGATCGAGGCTCGCGTCGGCGCCGAGCGCGCGCAAGCCCCGCCACACGTGCAGGAAGTAGGCCAGCAGCAGCGCGAGGCCCAGCACGCCCATGTCGAGGAGCGCCTCCAGGTAGGCGTTATGCGGGTGCGTCGCGGCGATCACCCGCGTGGGATCGACTTCCGCCGCGTACATCGCCTCCGACCACAGGATCGAGGCGAGGCCGTGGCCGAAAACGGGGCTGGCGAGCACCTCCGGCAGCAGCGGCAGCCACAGCGCCTCGATGCGTCCCGCGCTCACCGCGTTCGCGCCCTCGCCAAAGCCCGCGCCGAGGCGCTCGAACACCGCCTCGGGCACGAGCAGCGGCGCCGCAAGCGCGAGCAGCGCCCCGAGGAGGAGCAGCTTGCCGCTGCGCCGCCAGGCGAGGAACAGCACGTTCACCACCATGAAGCCGAGCAGCGCGCCGCGCGAGAAGGTGAGCACCAGCGCGACGACCACCAGCCCGATCGAGGCGAGGAGCAGCGCGCGCAGCGCGCCCGGCGCGGCCGCCGCCCAGACGAACAGCAGCAGCGCGTACGCCGAAACGAACAGCCGCCCGAGGTCGTTGGCATGGATGCCGAGCGGCGACAGGAAGCTGCGCGCCCCGCTCGAGGCGAGCTGGCCCAGCCCCGCGCCCGAGAGCGCGACGAAGCCGAGCACCAGCGCCGCCATCACACAGACCGACAGGCATGCGGGGACCAGCAGCGCCTCGGGCCGTGCCGAGCGCCGGGCGGCCGCGGCCACGAGCAGCGCGAACACCACCAGCAGCAGCGGCTTGAACAGCATGTCGCGCAGGTAGCCCGCGATGTCGTGGAACTGGATCAGCCCGTACTGGTAGAAGCCCGGGACGATCGCGTCGACGTGGCGCAGGCCGAGCGCGGCCGCCGCGACCAGCGGCGCGAGGTAGAGCCACAGGAGCGGCCGCGGCACGAAGCCGCGCAGCTTTCCCGCGCCGAGGTTCTGCAGCACGCAGGCGCCGAGCGTGCCCGCGAGCAGCAGGTTCACCGGGTTCAGGCCCGTGATGCCGAACATGGCGTGCGGAAACACGGCGCTGCGCGACAGGGGCATGAGCACGACGAGCAGCACCACGCCGACGCGGAAGTCGACCAGGATGAAGGCGCAGCCGAGCGCCGCGGCCAGCAGGGTAAGCGCTTCGAGATCCGCGAGCGCCACGGCGGCGCCCGCGAGCACGCCCGCCGCGGCGAGCCCCCAGGCGGCGGCCGGCGGCGCGCCGGCCGCGCGGCTCAGAATGCGTTGCACACCGCGCCGACGACGCAGGCGCCCGCGTCGCCCAGCTGGCGCACCACCGCGCCGGCGTCGGCGAGGCTGGTGCGATGCTGGCGCGCGATCACCAGCGCGTGCCCGGCGCGAAAAGCGACGCTCTGCGCGTCGGCGTAGGGCCGCGCGGGCGGCGTGTCGAGCACCACCACGTCGAAGTCGGTGCGCAGGTCCTCGAGCAGCGCGCCCAGCGCGGGGCGCGACAGCAGCTCCTGCGGATTGTGCGGCGGCGCGCCCGCCGGCAGCAGCGCGAGGGCGCCGTGCTCGGGCAGTGGCACCAGCGCCTCGCGGCCGGCGCGCCCGGCGAGCAGCGCCGCGAGCCCCGCGGCGTCGCCGACGCCGAAGATGCGGTCCTGGCGCGGCGCGCGCAGGTCGGCGTCGACCAGCAGCGTGCGCTCGCCGAGCTGCGCGAAGGCCACCGCGAGGTTGGCGGCGAGGTAGCTACGGCCCTCGCCCGTGCCCGCGCTGACCACCGCCAGGCGGCGCGGGCGCACGCCGGCCTTGTCCCAGCGGATGACGAGCTGCGTGCGCAGCGCGCGCAGCTGCTCGGCGCAAGCGTGGAACGGGTCGCGCGCCACCACCAGCTCGGCGCCGTTCGCCACGTGCACGGCGTGCGCGCCGCGCGCCGCGCGCGCCACCGGCAGGATCGGGTCCGGGCCGCCCATCGCCGCGCGCCTTCAGCCCGGCGCCGGCAGCGCGCCGCCGCCCGGCCGCGGCAGGCGGGCGCGCGCGGGCTTCCAGGCGGCCATCTCGCCGAGCAGCGGCACGGCGGTCGCTTCGAACAGGTCGCCGCGCGTGTGCACGCGGCGGTCGAACATCTCCAGCAGCACGACCAGCCCCGCGCCGAGCAGCGTGCCGGCGACGAGCGCGAGCAGGATGTTGAGCACGACCTTGGGGCGCGCGGGCTTGCGCGGCGCCACCGCCGGGTTGAGCAGCACGACGTTGGTCTGGCTGGCGCGGCTCTCGACCTGGCTCACCACCGCGCGCTGCAGCGCGGTCTCGTAGGTGCGCTGCGCGGTCTCCACGTCGCGCGCGAGCACCGCGAGCTGGTTGCGGCCCTCCTTCAGTTCGAGCAGGCGCGCGCGCTGCGCCTCGAGCGCCGCGCGCAGCTCGGTCTCGCGCCGCTCGCTCTGGCGCCGCTCGTTGGCGATGCCCGCCACCACGCGCCCGGCCTCCGCGCGCAGCCGCGCGCGCAGCTCGCGGTTCTCGGCGTCGCGCCGCTGGTAGATCGGATGGCGCGACCCGTACTGCGTGGCGAGCCGCTCGAGCTCGGCCTCGCCGCGCGCGAGGTCCGCCTTCAGCGCGCGCACCGCCTCGCTCGCCAGCACGTCGGGCAGGCGCTCGGCGGCGCCGCCGGCGAGCGCGTCGCGCGCCTGGCGCTCGCGCGCGCGCAGGTCGATGCCGCGCTCCTCGGCGCGCACCAGCTGCGCCGAGAGCTCGGCGAGGCGCGCGTTCTCCACGTCGGTGCGCTCGTCGGCGGAGATGATGCCCTCCTGGCGGTGGTAGCGCGTCAGGCGCACCTGCGCGTCCTCGAGGTTGGCGCGCAGGCTCTTAAGCTGCTCGTCGAACCACAGCGCCGCCTGGCGCGTGGGCTCGACGCGCAGCTCGAGCATGGTGTCGACATAGGCCTGCGCGAAGCCGTTCACCACGCGCGCCGAGAACTCGGGGTCCTGCGAGGCGTAGCCCAGATGGATGACGTTGCTCTGCGAGGTCTCGACCTCCAGCTTCTTGCGCAGCGTCTCGGCGATCCAGCTCTCGATCGGACCGCTGCCGCCGCCTTCCGCGAACGCCTCGCGCAACGCCGCGTCCTGCGCGAGCGCGAGGTCGCGCACCGCGCGGCGCGCGACGCGCTCGCTGGTCAGGATGTCGGCCTGCGTCTGCAGGTAGCCGACGCGCTCGCGCGGCGGCACCAGCACGTTGCTCAGCGACTGCTCCTCGCGCGTCGCGTCCACCAGCAGCAGCGCGCGCGCCTCGTAGGACTTGGGCAGCGCGAGGCTCACCGCGGCGGCGGCGAGCACCGTGGCCCCGGCGACCAGGCAGAAGGCGCCAAAGCGGGCGCGCAGCGCGGCGAAGAACAGCTGCAGGCTCATGGGCGCTAGAACAGGCTCTCGCGGAAGTAGACGAGGTCGCCCGCCTGCACCGGGTCGGTGAGGCGCGCCTCGAGCACGCGCAGCGAGCCGTCGGGCATGCGGCGGTGGATGCGCGGCGCGCGCTCGGTGCCGCGCGGCGAGAGGCCGCCGCCGAGCGACAGCGCGTTCATCACGCGCAGCCCCGGCTCGAGCCGGTAGGCGCCCGCGCGCTGCACTTCGCCGGAGACGTAGAACACCGGCGCGCGCGGCACGTAGACCGTGTCGCCGGGCTGCAGCTCGGGCTCCGCCGAGCGCTCGCCGCTGCGCATCATCGCCGGCACGTCGACGCGCAGCGCGAGCGCCTCGCCGTCGCGCCGGCTGGTCACCACCACCTCGTCGCCGCCGCCCGGCGCGATGCCGCCGGCGAGCGCGAGGAGATCGGTGAGGCGCGTGCTGCCGTCCTCCAGCGCGTAGCGCCCGGGCCTGGCCACCTCGCCGAGCACCGAGACCTGGCGGCTGCGCAGCTGCAGCAGCGACACGCTCACCTGCGGGTCGCGCAGGCAGTCGCGGGCGCACAGCTCGCGGGCGAGGTACGCGCCGGTTTCGAGCGGCGTGCGCCCGGCGAGCGCGATCTCGCCGAGCAGCGGGTAGGCGATCGTGCCGCGCTCCGACAGGCGCGCCTCCAGGCTCAGGTCGGGGTTCTGGAACACCGTGATGCGGATCGTGTCGCCGGCACCGAGCGCCGCGCGCGGCTCGGCGGCGGCGGCGCCGGTGCACGCCACGAGCAGGGCGCAGACGACGAGCAGCGCGCGCATCAGCCGGTATGCCAGTGGCTGCGGCGGCGCGCCACGTACAGCGCCACCAGCGCCGCGCAGGCGAGCGCCTTCCAGTCCACAACCGCGGGCGCGAAGGCCAGCAGCGCGGGCGCCTGCGGCTCGGCGGCCGCGAGCGTCGCGCTGGCGAGAAGCATGAGGGCGAGCAATCGCGTGACCATGGGCCGGAATTTTGCGCAGCGCGCGTGACACCACCCCGCAGACGTGATGCGCTCCCCATGCCTCGTGTGGACTATGTCGCGGAATTTGTCGTCATCGTCGCCGTGACACGACGTCGTGCGCTGCTGACTCAGGGATTTCCTGAATTCGTGCATAACCGTACAGAGTGTCAGACGCGCGCGCCCTAGCATCCGCTCGCCCTGTCGTGCATTTCGCGACACAGCGACATTCTCTTCACTACGGACGGATGCCAGATGAAAAAACACTGCCTCGCCCTGCTGCTCGGAGCCGCGCTCGCCGCGCCCGCCGTGGCGGGCTCCAGCAAGTTCATCCCCACCTTCCTGGTCTACTACGGCGGCGGCCCGAAGCTGGTCGCCGGTGACGAGCACAAGCTCGCCAGGTACGACCTGATCGACATCGACCGCTACCGCTACAACCAGATCGGCGCCGACACCTGGAGCGCGGTGAAGGCGCTCAACCCCGGCGTGCAGATCTACCTGTACCAGATGGGTCCCGAGGCGCAGAGCTACATGGACAATCTGCCGGTGGTGTCCCTCTATGGCCTCGGCCGTTACGACGTCTCGCGCGGACACGCCATGGGCAGCCTCAACGGCAACAACCCGGGACTGTTTCTGCTCGACGGCAACGGCCAGCGCATCTACAACAAGGCGTATTCGAACGTGTCGCAGGGCACCTACTGGCACCTGATGGATTTCGGGTCCTCCGCGTACCAGCAATACTGGCTCACGGGAATCAAGGCCGACATCGTGGACCAGCCCTGGGTCGCCGACGGCGTATTCGTCGACAACTGCCTGGCCACGGCGGCCGCCGGCGGCTACAGCGCGTCCCCCCCGAAGTATTCGACCCTCGCCGCCTGGTCCTCCGCGATGAATGTGTTCACCAATGCAGTGACCTCCGGCCTGCACGCCTACGGCCAGAAGATCTGGTGCAACAAGGGCGACACCTGGTCCGTGGAAGGCGTCGCCGCCTGGCTCGAGCTCGACAACGGCGCGACCCCCCCGGACATGCTGCTCGAGGAAGGCGCGTTCGCCGTGAAGTGGGGCAACGGCGCCACGCAGTTCTTCCCGGAGGAAAGATGGCGCCGGCAGATCGACGTCATGGGCGCGATGAAGAACACCAGCGTCGCGATGCTCAGCCACACTGATCTGTTCGAGGGCGGCAGCGGCACCGACAACTGGGGCCTGCCGGTCAGCTTCGGGCAGACCCTGTGGTACGCGCTCGGCTCGTTCCTGCTCGGCAAGAACGACCAGCTCGGCAACGCCTACTTCACCTTCGTCGACGGCGGCGGCTACAACAAGATCCTGTGGTTCGAGGAGTACGACCGCCTCGACCTCGGCAAGGCGATGGGCGCCTACCGCGTGATCAACGTCGCCGGCGTGAACGTGTACTGGCGCGAGTTCGAGAAGGGCTACGTGTACGTGAACCCGACGGCCACCGCCGTCGCCTCGATCGCGCTGCCGCAGGCCTCGCGCCTGCTCACGCGCGCGACCCTCGCCTCGCTCGTCGACGCGCTGCCGATCGTCACCACGATCGCGCTGCCCGGCCACCACGCGTCGTTCCTCCTGAAGACGACCG
>DASTTC010000014.1:0-4289 GCA_035760345.1 Burkholderiales bacterium
CTGAGCGACGCGATCACCTCGGCGAGGCGCCGCGCCAGCACCGGCGCCACGCCTTCGAACGGCTCGTCGAGCAGCAGCAGCCGCGTTCCGGCCACCATCGCGCGGGCCAGCGCGACGAGTTTCTGCTGGCCGCCGGAGAGCTGCAGCGCGCGGCGCGCGCGGAACTGCTCGACTTCGGGAATCGCCCGATACACGCGCGCCAGCCGCGCGGCCGCATCGGGCAGCCGCGCGGCCCACGCGGGCAGCAGCACGTTCTCCTCGACCGAGAGACCGGGAACCAGCCTGCGGTCCTCGGGCATGTAGCCGACGCCCAGCGCGACGCGCCCGTGGATCGGCACCGGGCGCAGCGTCGCGCCGTCGAGCTCCACGGCGCCTTCGCTGCAGGGCAGGATGCCCATGATCGAGCGCATCAGGGTGGTCTTGCCGGCGCCGTTGCGGCCGATCAGGCCGGCGAACTGGCCCGAGCCGATCTCCATGCTGACCTTGCGCAGGATGCCGACCGGCCCGATCGAGACGCAAACCCCTCTAAGCTGCAGCATGCGCCTCCTCGCCGATCACGTAGCGGCGCACCTCGGCGTCGGCAAGCACCTTGTCGGGCGCGCCGTCGGCGATCACGCGGCCGTCGTAGAACGCGACCACGCGCCCGGCGTAGCGCTGCACGATGTCCATGTCGTGCTCTACGAACAGCACCGTCACGCCCAGGCCGCGCACCGCACCCATGACCAGATCCATGATGCCGTACTTCTCGTCGGCGGCAACGCCGCTGGTCGGTTCGTCGAGCAGCAGGACCCTCGGCCCGGCGACCAGCGCCAGCGCCACGTCCAGGAGCTTGCGCACGCCCTCGGGCAGCAGCGCGGCCGGCTGAGCGCCATAGCGCGACAGGCCGAAGCGCTCCAGCACCTCGTCGGTCGCCTCCTCCGCGCGCTCCGCTGCCGCGATGCCTTCGGCGACCAGCAGGTTGTCGCGCACGCTGAGCGAATGAAACAGCTGCGGGATCTGGAACGAGCGGCAGATGCCGAACGCCGTGATCTCGCGCGGCGTATGTCCCGTCAATTCGCGCCCTTCGAAGCGGATGCTGCCGCGGTCGGGCTTCAGGTAGCCGGTCACCATGTTGAGGAAGGTCGTCTTGCCGGCGCCGTTGGCGCCGATCAGGCTCGCCACGCTGTCGCGCTCGAACGACAGGCTGACGTCGGCGGCGGCGCTCACCGCGCCGAAGCTCTTGTACAGGCCGTCGCAGGCCAGGACGGCGCTCATACCGCGCCGCGTCTGCGCAGCAGCGTCCACAGGCCGCCGGGCAGGAACATGATGATCGCGAGCATCGCCAGGCCGAGCGACATCTGCCAGACGTTGGGCGCGTACTGGTTGGCGACCGTGCGCAGCCCCTCGAACAGAGCCGCCGACAGGAACGGCGCCAGCACGTTGCCGGTGCCGCCGAGGATGGCGATGAACACGAACTCGCCCGAGGTGGTCCAGTAGGCGGTCTCCGGGTCGACGTGGCCCACGGCCAGCGCGGCGAACGCGCCCCCCATCCCGGCGAGCGCGCCGGCCGCCACGTAATTCACGTACACCACGCGGTACACCGAGGCGCCCAGGTACTCGACGCGCAGCTCGTTGTCGCGGATCGCGGCCGAAAGCCTGCCCCAGTGCGAGGCCAGGGCGCGGTGCAGCAGCCACGCGACGCAGAACATCGCCACCACCGAGATGGCGAAGAACACGCGCCGCTCGAGCCCCGCGGCGAGCGCCATCCCGGCGAACGCCTTGGCGTGCAGGTTGAAGCCGTCGGTCGAGCCGAGCGCCGAGCTCTTGACCAGCGCGCCGTACAGGATCATCGAAAACGCGAGCGACAGCATGGCGAAGAAGATCTCGCGGTAGCGCGCCAGCAGCAGCCCGAGGATCGCGGCCACCGCCGCGGCGCACGCGGTGCCGGCGACGATCATCAGGGCCGCGTCGGCGAGCCCGGCGCCATGCGAGAGCAGCGCCGCGGCATAGGCGCCCAGGCCGAAGTAAAGCCCCTGGCCGAACGACACCAGCCCGGTGCGCATGAGCAGCACCAGCCCGAGCACCACCAGGCCCTTGGCGAGCGCGAGCGCCAGCAGGAATACGAGCCACTGCGGCGCGAGCGCCGCGGCCGCGAGCAGCAGCGTGCAAGCGATCGCCAACGCAGGCAGCGTGCGGTCGCGGCTCATATCTTGCGCGCCTCCGGGGCGCTGAACAGGCCCTTGGGCCGCGCGATCAGCACCAGCGCCATGACGAAATAGATGGTGAACAGCTCGGCTTCCGGCCAGTAGCGCACCGCGGCCGAGCGCACGATGCCGACCATGAGCGCGCCGATCGCCGCGCCGCCGAGGCTTCCCAGCCCACCGACCACCACCACCGCGAACGAGAGCACGATCACTTCCACGCCGATGCCCGGCGAGACCGCGATCATCGGCGCCGTGAGCGCGCCGCCCAGCGCCGCCAGCATCGAGCCGACGGTGAAGGTGACGAGGTACACCCGGTTGACGTCGATGCCCATCGCGGCGCTCATCTCGCGGTCATGGATCACCGCGAGCAGGAGCTTGCCCTGCCGCGTGCGGTACAGCGCCCAGGCGAGCGCCAGCCCGACGAGGATCGCCATCGCGATCAGCAGCAGGTTGTAGACCGGGTAGGCGAGCGTGCCGATGTGGAAATTGCCGGGCAGCGAGTACGGATCGGGCAGCAGCATCGATTCCACGCCCCAGACGAGCTTGATCGCATCCTCGAGGATGAGGAACACGGCGTAGGTGACGAGCAGCAGCACCACCTCGTCCTTGCCGTACATCCATTTGAGTAGCCCGCGCTCCAGCAGCGGGCCCATGACGAGGCCGACCAGCAGCGCCGCCACCACCAGCATCGCGTAGCTGCCGATCGCCGCCTGCCCCGCGGCGAGCCAGGCGCCGGCGAGCGTGGCCGCGGCGTAGCCGCCCAGCGCGTACAGGCTGCCGTGCGCGATGTTGAGGATGCGCATCACGCCGTAGATCAGCGTGAGCCCCGCGGCCATCAGGAACAGCCACGAGGAATAGACGACGCCGTCGAAGACGACGGTGAGGAGGTTATTCAACTACTTGCTGAATCCGGACTTGATCCAGGCTTCGCTCTTCATGCCTTCCGGCGGATTGATTTTCTCCGACGCATAGCGCTTCACGTCGACCATGCGCAGCTCGCCGCCGACCGTCTTCGCGGTGCCGATGGCATTCTCCATGGTCGCCTGGTGGCCCTTGCCCAGCGACATGCGCACGGTGCCGCCGACGCCCTCGAAGCTCAGGTGCTCGAACGCCGCGATGATCTGCTCCTGGCTGGGGTTCGCCGCGCCCGCCTTCTGCGCCTTCTCGTAGGCCGACTTCAGCCCGAACAGTGCGTTGGCCGCCTTGTACGAGGCGTAGTTCGGCGGCACGTTGTAGCGCTCCAGGAACGCGTTCCTGAACCAGCGGTTGAACTCGGTGTCGGGCGCAAACGGGCCGAACGGCCCGCGCGCGCCGATGATGGTGCCGTCGGGGATCCGGCTGCCGAGCCGGTTGATCCCCGGCTCGCCGGCCGAGAGCACGACGATGTGCTTCTGGAACAGCCCGCGCGGCGCGCCCTGCAGCACCAGCCCCTCGAGGTCGCCGCCCCAGAAACTGGAATGGATCAGGTCGGCCCCGGAGGCGAGCAGCGTGGAGATCTCGGCGCCGAACTGGCCGGCGAACAACTTGGTCATCTGCGAAGTCTTGACCTCGATGCCGGGCTTCAGGGCCTTCATCGCCGCCTCGAAATCCGCCCACGAATCCTGGCCCCAGGCATAGTTCTGGTTGATCCCGGCGATGGACTTGACGTTCGGATGGCGCTCGAGCGCGTAGAGCGCGGCCGCGGTGTTGTCCATGGTGCCGTGCGGCCCGGTGCGGAACACGTACTTGTAGGCGGCGTCCTCGAAGATGCGCGGCGTGCCGCAGTCGAACAGCACGGTAAGCTTCTTCAACTCCTCGGCCACCGGCGCGACCGCCAGGCAGTCGCCGCTCGAGATGTAGCCGATGACGTAGTCCACGCGTTGCGATAGGTTGCGCAGTTCCGCCACCTGCTTCTGCGGCCCGCCCGCTTCGTCGATCACCACCAGCTCGATCGGGTTGCCGCCGAATCCCTTGGTCGCGTATGGCGCGGGAACGCGGCCCGCGTTGAGCATCTCGGCCACCAGCTCGAAGCCGTTGCGCGCCGGGACGCCGAACGGCCCGGCCGCGGCGCCGGACAGGAAAGTGACGATGCCGATCTTGAGCGGCTGCTGCGCCCAGGCGCCCGGC
>DASTTC010000015.1:0-2322 GCA_035760345.1 Burkholderiales bacterium
GACCTGTTCAAGGGCTTTCTGGTGCGGCCGGTGGGCTATGAAGGCCGCGAGGCCGTCGCCCCGCGCATGAAGGTGGACGTCGCCGAGAAGAACGGCGCCTACCTGGTCACCGCCGAGGTGCCGGGCGTGAAGAAGGAAGACATCCACGTCAGCGTCGACGGCGCGCAGGTCACGCTGGAAGCCGAGCTGAAGCAGGAGCGCGAGGCCGGCAAGGACGGGCGCGTGCTGCACGTCGAGCGCAGCTACGGCAAGGCGACGCGCAGTTTCACCCTGCCGCAGGAGCTCGACGAATCCAAGGTCGAGGCGAAGTACCGCGACGGCGTGCTGGAATTGACGCTGCCGAAGAAGGCCGCGGCGGCGCGCAAGCAGATCACCATCCAGTAATCGCACCACGCAACGCCCTCGGGGGCCGGCGCAATCGCGCCGGCCCCTTTTTGTTTGTAGAATCCTCGGCATCATGAACGCGCCGATGGTCGCCCAGACCGACGCCGCCCAGAAGGCGCGCATCCTCGCCGAGGCGCTGCCCTACATCCAGCGCTTCCACGGCAAGACCATCGTGGTGAAGTTCGGCGGCAACGCCATGATCGACGACCCGCTCAAGGCCGGCTTCGCGCGCGACGTGGCGCTGCTGAAGCTGGTTGGCATGAACCCGGTGGTGGTGCACGGCGGCGGGCCGCAGATCGAGCAAATGCTCGCCAAGCTCGGCAAGAAGGCCGAGTTCATCCAGGGCATGCGCGTCACCGACCGCGAGACCATGGACATCGTGGAAATGGTGCTCGGTGGCACCGTGAACAAGGAAGTGGTCGAGCTGATCAACCAGGCGGGCGGCAAGGCCGTGGGCCTCACCGGCCAGGACGGCGTGTTCATCCGCGCGAAGAAGCTCCTGCTGCCCGGCAAGGACAGCGGCCGCGTGGACCTCGGGCAGGTGGGCGAGATCGAGTCGATCGACCCGTCGATCATCGCGGCGCTGGAGCAGGGCGGCTTCATCCCGGTGGTTGCGCCGATCGGCACCGGGATGGACGGCACCACCTACAACATCAACGCCGACCTGGTGGCGGGCAAGCTGGCCGAGATCCTGCGCGCCGAGAAGCTCATCGTGCTCACCAACACCCCGGGCGTGCTGGACAAGGAGGGCAAGCTCCTCACCGGCCTCACGCCCAAGAAGTTCGACGACCTGGTGGCCAAGGGCGTGATCTCGGGCGGCATGCTGCCCAAGATCGGCTCGGCGCTCGACGCCGCGAGGAACGGCGTGAAGAGCGTGCACATCATCGACGGCCGCGTGCCGCACGCGCTGCTGCTCGAGGTGATGACCGACCAGGGCGTCGGCACGCTGATCAAGAGCAAGTAGCCCCCATGCGCCTCATCGGCCTGCCGCCGTCGCGGCGGGTGTGGATCTTCGACCTCGACAACACGCTGCACGACGCGCAGGCGAGGATCTTCCCGTCGATGCACGAGCAGATCAACGCCTACCTGATGCAGCGCTTCGAGCTGGACGAGGCGGGCGCCAACGACATGCGCCGCGGCTTCTGGCAGCGCTACGGCACCACCATGAACGGGCTCATGCGCCACCATGGCACCAACCCGCGCGAGTTCCTCGCCGCCACGCACCAGTTCCCCGAGCTCGGCGACATGGTGGTGCACGAGGCCGCGGTGCGCCACGCGCTGGCGCGCCTGCCGGGGAGGAAGCTCATCTTCTCCAACGCGCCGCGGCATTACGTGGAGGGCGTGATCCGGCGGCTCGGCGTGGCGCGCTTTTTCGACGACGTGTACACCATCGAGCGCACGCGATTCCGGCCCAAGCCCTCGTTCGCGGGCTTTCGCGTGCTGCTGCGCGAGCACCACCTCGACCCCCGGCGCTGTGCCCTGGTGGACGACATGCTGGAGAATTTGCGCACTGCAAAGCGCCTGGGCATGGCCACCGTGTGGGTGAGCCGGCAGCATCGGCGCCCCGGCTACGTGGACCTGCGCGTGGCTTCGGTGACGCAGCTCCCCGGACTCGTCTTCCGCTACTCGCGCGAGTAGAATTTCGCGATGCCCCGGGTCAAAGGCGAGCGCAAGCTCGAGATCCTCAAGGCGCTGGCGCAGATGCTCGAGGCGCCGCGCTGGGAACGGATCACCACCGCCGCGCTGGCGGCGAAGCTCTCGGTGTCGGAGGCCGCCCTGTACCGGCACTTCGCCTCCAAGGCGCAGATGTACGAGGGCCTGATCGAATTCATCGAGAACTCGGTGTTCAGCCTCGCCAACAAGATCACCGCCGACGAGGCCGACGGGCGCAAGCAGGCCGACAAGCTGCTGGAGATGCTGCTGGCGTTCGCCGAGAAG
>DASTTC010000016.1:0-4281 GCA_035760345.1 Burkholderiales bacterium
CGCCCCTCCTTACGGCGTCCTCCTTGACTACATCCAACCGAGCGCTCGAGCTGTTCCGCACCATGGCGCGCATTCGCGCCTTCGAAAACGCGGCTGAAGAGGCTTCGAGAGGCGGCGTGGCGGCGTTCGGTGCAAGCTTGACGCAAGCCAACATCCGCGGCCCGCTGCATTTGTCGACCGGGCAGGAGGCGGTCGCCGCTGGCGTCTGCCTCAATCTGACCCGGGAAGACTGGATCACTTCAACCCATCGAGGCCACGGCCACACCCTGGCAAAGGGTGCGTCGATGGAAGGAATGATGGCGGAGCTCTTCGGCCGCGCCAATGGGCCGAACGCCGGCAAGGGCGGCTCCATGCACCTCGCCGACTTCTCGGTCGGCATGCTCGGCGCGAACGGCGTGGTCGCCGCCGGCATCCCGATCGCGGTCGGCGCGGCGCACGCGCTGCGCATGCGCGGGACCGACGACGTCGTCTGCTGCTTCTTCGGCGACGGCGCCATCAACCGCGGGCCGTTCCTCGAGGGCCTGAACTGGGCGGCGGTGCACGCACTGCCGATCCTGTTCGTGTGCGAGGACAACCGCTGGGCAGCGACCACCGCCGCCGAAGCGACCACCGCGGGCGCGGGCACGATCGCGCGCGCCGAGGCGATCGGCGTGCCGGGCACCCAGGTGGACGGCAACGACGTGTTCGCGGTGTGGAGCGCGGCCGCGATGCGCCTCGCGCAAGTGCGCGCCGGCGCCGGCCCGCGGCTGCTGCACTGCGTGACCTACCGCGTGAAGGGCCACGTCTCGGTGGACGCCGCGGGCTATCGCGACGCCGTGAGCCACAACCGGGAGCTCGAGCGCGACCCGCTGGTGCTCGCCGCGAAGCGCATTGCCGCGACCGCGCAGCTCGAGGCCATCGGCCGCGAAGCGCGCGCCGAGGTCGCGGCCGCGCTCGCCACGGCGCATGCGGCGCCCTGGCCGGAGGTGCGCACGGCCTACACGGACGTGCAGGACACCGGAGCGGGCCGATGGCGATGATGAGCTACGCGCGCGCGGCCTGCGCGGCGCTCGAAGGCGCCATGCGCCGCGACCCGAACGTCGTGGTGCTCGGCGAAGACGTGGGGCGCGGCGGCATCTTCGGCCAGTACCGCGGGCTGCAGCAGTCCTTCGGTGCCCGGCGCGTCATCGATACGCCGATCTCCGAGTCCACGATCCTCGGCGCCGCGGTGGGCATGGCGCTCGCCGGCCTGAAGCCCGTGGTCGAGATGCGCGTGGTGGACTTCGCGCTCTGCGCGATCGACGAGCTCGTCAACCAGGCGGCCAAGGCACGCTACATGTTCGGCGGGCAGGGCCGCGTGGCGATGGTCGCGCGCCTGCCCAACGGCCTGTGGAGCGGCTCGGCGGCGCAGCACTCGCAGAGCCTCGAGGCCTGGTTCGCGCACATCCCCGGGCTGGTGGTGGTCGCGCCGGCCACGCCGCAGGACAATCACGCGCTGCTCGCCGCGTCGCTCGGCTGCGGCGACCCCGTGGTGTACCTCGAGCACAAGGAGCTCTGGGGGCTCGAGGACGAGGTCGACCCCGCCCTGCCCGCGCGGCTCGGCGAGGCCGCGATCGTGCGCCGCGGGCACGACGCGACCGTGGTCACCTGGTCGCGCACGCGCCACGCCGCGCTCGAGGCCGCCGATCTCGCAGCGAAGCAAGGCGTATCGCTCGAGGTGATCGACCTGCGCACCCTCTGGCCCTGGGACCGCGATCCGGTGCTCGCCTCCGCCGAGCGCACCGGGCGCGTCCTCGTCGCGCACGAGGCGGTGCAGGTCGCGGGCTTCGGCGCCGAGATCGCCGCCACGGTCGCGGAGCACACCGACGCACGCGTGCGGCGCCTGGGCGCGCCGCGCGTCCCGGTCGGCTATGCGCCGCCGCTGGAAGACGAATCGCGCGTCACGCCGCAGGCGATCGCCGCGGCCGGGATCGAGCTTGCGCGCCATCCTCGCCGTTGACAGCGTCACCGAGCTCGGCGCCGGGCATCGCGGCGCCGTGCTGGTGGCGGGCTCGCACGGCGGGCGCATCGCCGCGTGCTACGCGTCGCGCGGCGGCGCGCACGCGGTGATCCTCAACGACGCCGCGGTGGGCAAGGACGGCGCCGGGATCTCCGGCCTCGCCGCGCTCGAGGAGCTCGGCATGGCGGCGGCGGTGGTGAGCCATGAGACCGCGCGGATCGGCGACGGCGCGGATACGCTCGCGCGCGGCGTGGTGAGCCGCGCGAACGCCGTCGCCGCGGCGTGTGGGGTCGTGGCCGGAATGCCGGCGAGCGCAGCCGCGGAACTGATGAGGAAGGCGCCGGCGCCGCGCGGCGTGCTCGAGAAGCCCGGCGAGGGCCGCTTCCGGGTGCGAGACGGGATCTGGGCGCTGGACTCGGTGGGGCTCGCGCGGCCGGAGGATGCCGGGCAGGTCCTGGTCTTCGGCTCGCACGGCGCGCTGCACGGCGGCCGCATTGAGACTGCGATTCCGGTTGCCGCGCGCGCCGCTGCATTTCATGACGCAGGCGCGAAGCGCGAGGACCTGACGCGCCTTCCGGTGCTCGAAGGGCGCGACACTCCCGCGGTCACGGTCGGCACGATGAGCGCGCGCATCGGCGATGCTCGCTCGATGTGGGAGACCGGGACGATCTCGTTCGCGAACGCGCAAGCCGCGGCGCTGGGCGCGAAACCCGGAATGCATCTGGCGGACTTCCTGATAAAGTCGCGTTGAATGCCTTCCACCGTCCTCGACTCGGTGCTGTTTCGCGATTCCTTCGGCACGCCCGCGATGCGCGCGATCTTCGAAGACGCGGCGCTGCTCGCGCGCTACACCGAGGTCGAAGTCGCGCTCGCGCGCGTGCAGGGCCGCCTCGGCGTGATCCCCACGCAGGCGGCGAAGGACATCGCCGCGGGCTGCGATTCCAGCAAGCTCGATCTGGAACGGCTGAAGCGGGAAACCGAGGTCGTCGGCTACCCCATCCTGCCGCTGGTGCGCCAGCTCGCGGCGCAAAGCGGCGAAGCCGGCAAGTTCCTGCACTGGGGTGCGACCACGCAGGACATCATGGATACCGCCGTCGTGCTCCAGGTACGCGACGCGCTCGGCCTGATCGGGAAGGACATCGCCGAGCTCCAGTCCATCCTCGCGCGCCAGGCGAAGCGCTACCGCGACACGCCGATGGCTGGGCGCACGCACCTGCAGCAGGCGCTGCCCGTGACGTTTGGCTACAAGCTCGCCATCTGGCTGGCGATGCTCGACCGGCACGCCGAGCGCTTGCAGCAGCTCAAGCCGCGCGTGCTCGTTGGCCAGTTCGCCGGCGCCGCCGGCACCCTCGCCTCGCTCGGCAAGCACGGCATGGGCGTGCAGAAGGCGCTATGCGAGGAACTCAAGCTCGCGCAGCCCGCGGCCACGTGGCACGCGGCGCGCGACGCGCTCGCGGAAGCCGTGAATTTCCTCGGCCTGGTCACCGGGTCGCTCGGCAAGATCGCCTTCGATGCAATGCTGATGGCCTCCACGGAGGTCGCGGAGGTCGCCGAGCCCTTCGTGCAGGGGCGCGGCGCGAGCAGCACCATGCCGCAGAAGCGCAATCCCATCTCTTCGGAGCTGATCCTCGCCGCGGCGAAGGCCGTGCGCCAGCACGCGGGCTTGATGCTCGACGCCATGGTGCAGGACTATGAGCGCGCCACGGGCCCCTGGCACGCGGAGTGGATCGCGCTGCCCGAGGCGTTCATCCTCACGGGCGGCGCGCTGCACCAGGCGAAGTTCATGCTGGGCGGGCTGATCGTGGACGAGGCGAGGATGCGCAGGAACCTCGACATGACGCACGGCCTCATCGTCGCGGAGGCCGTGATGATGGGCCTCGCGCCGCACCTGGGACGCAACGAAGCGCACGACGTGGTCTACGACGCCTGCCGCGCGGTCGCGGAGAAGGGCGGCACGCTGGCCGGCGCCCTCGCCAAGGTGCCGGAGGTCTCCAAGCACCTCGACCGCAAGGCGCTGGAGAAGCTCACCGAACCGTCGAACTACCTCGGCGCGGCGCGCGAGATGGTCGACCGCGTGCTGGCTAAGCGAGCCTGAGCGGCAGCTTGCGCAGGCGCTGACCGGTAGGGTGGGCCCATGGCCCACCGTACGATGTAGGGTGGGCCAACGGCCCACCGTACGGGGGAGGAGGACCGCATGATGACGATCCTCGACGCCGTCGCATGCCACGCCGCCGAGCGCGGCGGCGAGCGCGTGTATTGGACGCCGCGGCGCAGCTGGACGTTCGCCGAACTCTGGGACGCGG
>DASTTC010000017.1:0-6677 GCA_035760345.1 Burkholderiales bacterium
CCCCCGACGCCGCGCGCAGCGTGCGCAGCCCCGGCTACCTGCTCGCCCGGCGCGTCGCGAAGGGAAGGATTCCCGTGAAGGTGCTGCAGCAGGACACCCTCACTTACCGCACCGACGTGCTGTTCTACTTCACCGGCGCGGCGCGCGTCGCCGGGCTGGAGACCCTGCGCTTTCTGCCCGGGGCGCTGGCCGACCACCTCACCTCCTCCGGGGGCGCGCTCACCGAGCGCGGCGGCCAGATGAGCGCGCTCGCCTGGCTGGAGGCCGGCGCCACGGCGAGCTACGGCACCGTTGTCGAGCCCTGCAACCTGCCGCAGAAGTTTCCCCACCCGGCGGTGGCGATGGCCCACTACCTCGCCGGTGAGACGTTGATCGAGGCCTACTGGAAGAGCGTGCGCATGCCCGGGCAGGGGGTGTTCGTGGGCGAACCGCTCGCGGCGCCCTTCGCTGTGCGCTAGCCGGAATTAGCTATTTTTAGCTATTGAACGACGCCGCCTCGGGGCGCACGATGCGCTATGGCGCGTCCGAGCCGACGCGACCGGGGAGACCTTCCATGACGATGCGCGCGTACTTCACCGCTTTGGCGCTTGCCGCGGCGATGTCCGGCACGGCACAGGCCAATGTGCTCGTCGAAAGCACCTTCGACACCGGCAACGACGGCTGGCGCATCGGCGAATTCTTCAGCAACAGCGGCGACGCGACGCCGACTTTCGTCGCCCTGGGCGGCAACCCCGGCGGCTTCATCCGCACCACCGACGTCACCGCCGTCACCGCGTTCCAGGCACCGGGCTCCTTCCTCGGCGACCTGTCGGCCGCGTACGGCGGCATGCTGCAGGTGGACCAGCGCGTCGCGAGCCACGACAACGCCAACTATCCGCTGGTGCTCCTCGGCGACGGAACGCTGCGGCTGCAGTTCCGCACCACGCACCCCGCGGCCGGCGCGGCCTGGACGCACTACGACATCCCGCTGCTCGCCGCCGCGGGCTGGGAAGTATCGGACGGCGGCGACAACGCCAACAACAAGCCCGACGCCACGGAAGCGCAGCTGCAACAGGTGCTCGCCAACCTCTCGCTGTTCAACCTGCGCGGCGACTGGCACACGGGCAGCGACCAGAGCGATCTCGACAACGTGCGTATCCTCGCCATTCCCGAGCCGGGCTCCTACGCCCTGCTGCTCGCCGGCCTCGGCCTGCTGGGCTTCGTGGCCCGTCGCCGCAAGAAAGACCTTGCTACTGCCTGATCCGGGTTCCCGGTCAATCAAACCCCGCCCTGGCGGGGTTTTTTTTGCCCGACCCCCCCAATAATCTTTCATAAACAGTCATTTCCATTGGCCGGGGTCAAGGCCTGGTTTACACTGTTTCGCAGGAGAGCTGGGAAGCTCGGGGGGGTCCATGCAGGTCCGACACGCAGGTTTTCTCGCCGCGCTGCTGCTGTGCGTCGCGCTCGCCGCTTGCGGCCGGAGCGACGACAAGAAAGTCGCGACGCAGGTCGCCGCCAAGGTCAATTCCGAAGAGATCACGGTGCACCAGGTGAACAACGTCCTGGCGCGCAACCCCAACCTGCCGCCGGAAGCCGCCGCGCGCGCCAAGCGCCAGGTGGTCGACCGCCTGATCGACCAGCAGCTCGCGGTGCAGCAGGCGCTGGAGGCGAAGCTCGACCGTTCGCCCGAGGTGGTGCAGGCCCTCGAAGCGGCGAAGGACGAGATCCTGGCGCGCGCCTACCTGCGCCAGGTGGCCACCCGGCAGGCCAAGCCCACGCCCGAGGAGGTGAAGCAGTACTACGGCGAGCATCCGGAGCTGTTCGCGCAGCGGCGCCTGTACGTGCTCGAGGAGATCACTTTCGTGCCGAAGGACGACATCGGCGCGCAACTGCGCGCCGAGCTCCCCCGCCTGCGCACCATGCAGGCCATCGCCGAGTGGCTGAAGGCGCGCGAGGTGCAGTTCACGGTCAACCGCGGCGCGCGCGCCGCCGAGCAGATCCCGATCGAGATGCTGCCCAGGCTCCAGGGCATGCAGGACGGCGACATCCAGGTGCTGGCGGGCGGCGAGCGCCTGGTCGTGGTGCGCGTGGTGGCCACCAAGCCCGCCCCGGTCGACGAGGCGAAGGCCGCGCCGGCGATCCAGCAGTTCCTGTTCAACCGCCGCTCCAGCGAGGTGATCGCCGAGGAGATCAAGCGCTTGAAGGGCGCGGCGAGGATCGAATACGCCGGCGAGTTCGCGCAGGCCGGCGCGGCGCCACCGCAGCCCCTGCCCGAAGCGCCGAAAGACCCGCAGCCGCTCGACGTGGAAAAAGGCGTGCGGGGCCTGCGGTGATCGGGAGGCTCCTGGCGCTGCTCATGCTCGTCCTCGCCACGGGCGCGCTCGCCCAGGACCCGGCGCTCGAGTACCGCCTCGGCGCGGGCGACGGCATCCGCATCAGCGTGTTCCAGAACCCCAACCTCACGCTCGAGACGCGCGTGAGCGAGGACGGCACGATCAACTACCCGCTGGTCGGCAGCGTCAAGCTCGGCGGCCTCACCATCGCCGCGGCGGAACGCGCCATCGCCCAGGCGCTCGAGCGCGGCAAGTTCATCATGGCGCCGCAGGTCAACATCTTCCCGGTCGCCATCCGCTCGAGCCAGGTGTCGGTGCTCGGGCTGGTCAACCGGCCGGGGCGCTTCCCGATGGAGACGTTCAACACGCGCGTGTCGGCGATGCTCGCCATCGCCGGCGGCATCTCGCCGGGCGGGGCGGAGATCGCCGTCCTCACCGGCGAGCGCAACGGCAAGCCCTTCCGCAAGGAGATCGACATCCCGGCGCTGATCCTCGACAGCAACCGGGCGGACGACGTGACGGTGGTGGGCGGCGACGTGATCTACGTCGATCGCGCGCCGATGTACTACATCTATGGCGAGGTGCAGCGCCCGGGGTCGTATCGCATCGAGCGCGGCATGACGCTGCGCCAGGCGATGGTGCAGGGCGGCGGGCCGACGCCGAAGGGCTCGGAGCGCGCCTTGCGCCTGCACCGGCGCGGCGCCGGCGGCCAGGTCGAAGTGCTCCAGCCCACCCTCGACGAGCCGGTGCGTGCCGACGACGTGCTGCACGTCGGCTCGAGCTTCTTCTAGGGGAGGATGCGCCGATGAATCCCAGGCAACTGCTGCTGATCCTCAAGGCGCGCTGGTGGCTCGCGCTGCTGATCCTGGTGCTGGCCGTCGCCGGCACCTATACGGTGAGCCTGTACCTGCCCAAGAAGTACACCGCCACGACGCAGCTGATGGTCGACATCCGCTCGCGCGACCCGATCGCCGCGATGCTGATGCCGGCGAGCATGGCGACGCAGGAGGACATCATCCGCAGCGACCGCATCGCGCAAAAAGTGGTGAAGAACCTGCGCCTGGCGGACAACGCCGCCGTGCGCGAGCAGTGGCGCGAGGCCACCCAGGGGCGCGGCCGGCTCGAGGTGTGGCTCGCCGAGCTGCTGCAAAAGCAGCTCTCCGTGATCCCGCCGCGGCGCGACAGCAACATCCTCACCCTGGAGTACACGGCGGTCGATCCCGGTTTCGCCGCCGCGGTGGTGAACGCGTTCGCCCAGGCCTACGTGGAATCGACCGTCGAGCTGCGCGTGGAGCCGGCGCGCCAGTACGCGCAGTGGTTCGGCGAGCAGGGCAAGCTGCTGCGCGCCGACCTGGAGCGCTCGCAGGCCAGGCTCTCCGCGTTCCAGCAGCAAAAGGGCATCGTCGCCCGGGAGGAGAACCTCGACACCGAGATGGCCAAGCTCTCCGAGCTCACCGCCCAGCTCACCATGATCCAGGCGCAGACCGTGGATGCGCGCAGCAAGCAGCGCTCCGACACCGAGAAGCTGCCCGAAGTGATGGGCAGCGCGGTGGTGGCGGGCCTGCGCGCCGATATCGCGCGCCTGGAGGCGCGCCAGAAGGACGCCGCCATCAACCTGGGGGCCAACCATCCGCAGTTGAAGAGCATGCAGGCCGAGCTCACCGAGCTGCGCGCCAACCTCGCGCTGGAGAGCCGGCAGGTGGCCGCGGGCTTCGGCACCACGCGCTCGGTGAGCAGCGACAAGGAGCGCGCGCTGCGCGACTCGATCGAGGCGCAGAAAAAGAAGCTCCTCGAACTGCGCAACGTGCGCGACCAGCTGGCGGTGCTGCAGCGCGACGTCGACGCGGCCAAGAGCACCTACGAAGCGGTCGCCGCGCGCTACACGCAGGCGAGCCTGGAGAGCCAGGCGACCCAGACCAACGTCGCGGTGCTCAGCCCCGCCACCGAGCCGCTCGAAGCTTCCAGCCCGAGGATCCTGCGCTACACCGCGATGGCGGTGTTCTTCGGCCTGCTCGCGGGCCTGGGCGCCGCGTTCCTGTGGGAGATGCTCGACCGGCGCGTGCGCTGCCTCGAGGACGTGGCCGAGATGCTGCAGATGCCGGTGCTCGGCGTGGTGCAGCGCCACAAGCGCTCGCGCCGCCGGCGCCTGACCCGCTCGCCCGCGCTGGCGCTGCGATGAAGAACGAGATGATTCCCGTTCCCGCAGGCAGCGGCGCCGGCCGCTCCATCGGCGCGCTGCTCATCGACGCCGGCAAGTTGAAGCCCGAGGACGCCGAGGCCGTCCTGCGCCTGCAAAAGGAGAAGAACCTGCGCTTCGGCGACGCCGCCATCGAGCTCGGCCTCATTACCCGGGCCGATCTCGACCTCGCCATGTCGCGCCAGTTCGACTACCCGTATCTGATCCCCGGCGAGAGCAAGGTGAGCGAGGAGGTGGTCGCCGCCTACGATCCGTTCAGCCCCCAGGTCGAGGCGCTGCGCGCGCTGCGCGCCCAGCTCATGCTGCGCTGGTTCGACCACGACGCCGCGCGCACCGCGCTTGCGATAGTGAGCGCCGCGCGCGGGGAGGGGCGCAGCTACATCGCCGCCAACCTCGCGGTGGTGTTCTCGCAGTTGGGCGAGCGCACCCTGCTGATCGACGCCGACCTGCGCCACCCGCGCCAGCACGAGCTCTTCGGCATGGAGAACCGCGTCGGCCTGTCCTCCATCCTGTCGGGCCGCGCCGGGCTCGATGCGATGCACCGCATCCCGGGGCTGCTCGGCCTGTCGGTGCTGCCCGCCGGGGTGTTGCCGCCCAACCCGCAGGAGCTGCTAGCGCGAGCGCCGTTTGCCCAGCTGCTCGAGCAGCTCGCCGGCCAGTTCGACGTCGTGCTGCTCGATTCGCCGCCCGCCGGCGACACCGCCGACGCGCAGACCCTCGCGGTGCGCGCCGGGGCGGCGCTGGTGGTGGTGCGCAAGAACTCCTCGCGCACCTGGCGCGTGCGCGGCATCTCCGACAGCGTGGCGCAGGCCAAGGCCACCATCGTCGGCGCCGTGCTGAACGACTTCTAGGTCGATGTCCGCCACGTTCCCCCGTCCCGGTGTTGCGTGGCTGCCCTGGGTTCCGGTGGGGTTGGGGCTGCTCGCGTTGTACGTGCCGGTGTTCTACGAGTTCGCCAATGGGTTGTGGCAGTCGGACGACCATGCCCACGGCCCGATCATTCTGGCGGTCATCGTCTGGCTGTTCTGGCGGCAGAAGGATGCGTTTCTCCTGCATACGCCCCCCGCTTTGGGCTGGGGCATCGGGTTGCTGGTGTTCGGGCTGCTCTTGTATGTCGTCGGGCGCTCGCAGGACATCACCATCTTCGAAGCCGGGGCGCTGGCGCCGATCCTCGCCGGGGCGCTGCTTGCCATGCGCGGCTGGAGCGGGCTACGCGCGTTCTGGTTCCCGATCCTGTTTGTCGCGTTCCTCGTGCCGTTGCCGGGCATCTTCGTCGACGCCCTGACCGGGCCGCTGAAGCGCGAGGTTTCGGAGATCGCCGAGCAGCTGCTGTATCTAGCCGGCTACCCCGTGGCGAGGAACGGCGTGATGCTCACCGTCGGCCAGTACCAGCTCCTGGTCGCCGATGCGTGTTCGGGCCTGAACTCGATGTTCAGCCTGTCGGCCTTGGGGTTGCTGTATCTGTACATCGTGCAGCACAAGAGCTGGCTGCATAACGGGCTGATGATCGCGAGCATCCTCCCCATCGCCTTCGTCGCCAACATCGTCCGGGTTCTCGCGCTGGTGCTGGTGACTTACCACTTTGGCGACGAGGCGGGGCAGGGGTTCCTGCATGGCGCCGCGGGGATTGTGCTTCTGCTGGTCGCGCTGACGTTCATCCTGAGCCTCGACGCCGTCTTGGCGCGGGTCATCAAGCCGCGCAAAGCGGCGTAGGTTCCAAGATGCCTGAGCACATCCGGGCGCTGATCGTCATCCTCGCGCTCGCGTCGGTGGTGTTCGTGTTTGCCAAGGGGCCGGCGACGGCGATGGCGATGACGCCGGGGGATTTTGCGCGGCGGCGGAATTTGTGGTTTGCGATCACGTTGGCGGCGTTTTTGGCGCACAACTTTTGGGTCTACATCGTCGCAACGGCGGCGCTGCTGCTTTTCGCACTGCCTCGGGAGTCGAACAAGCTGGCGATGTTTTTCTTCCTCCTTTTCACCGTGCCTGCGATTTCCGACGAAATCTCCGGCTTGGGCGTGATCCAGCATTTCTTCGCCATTCATTACTACCGCCTGCTCGCTCTGGCCGTCCTGTTGCCGGCATTCCTGTCCCTGCGGGCGCAGCCGGACGTGGAACGATTCGGTCGCACGCTCCCCGACAAACTTATAGCGGGCTACATCATCCTT
>DASTTC010000018.1:0-4384 GCA_035760345.1 Burkholderiales bacterium
GTTGTCGATGATGCTCGCTGCGAAGAGCCTCAACCTCGGTCCGGCGGACATCAAGGTCCAGCTCGGCGAAGGCGTCAGCGTCGGCGGACTGCGCATCGGCACCGACACCTACCTGCAGATGCACACTTACTTCTATCGCGACCGCGACGGTCGCGCCGCGTTCCAGGTGGATTCTTTCTACGATGTTCTCAGCGGCAAGATCCCGGCCTCGAAGTACAGCGACAAGATCGTGCTGGTGGGGCCGACCGCCGCCGGGCTGGGGAGCACTTCGGTGACGCCGATCTCACCCGCGATGCCGCCGGTCCTGACGCTCGCGCACGCGGTGTCGTCGATCCTGCAGGAGCATTTCTTCGTCGCGCCGACCTGGGCGTACATGGCGGAAAAGGGCGTGTTCCTGCTGGTCGCGCTGTACCTCATCATCCTGCTGCCGCGCCTGAAAGCGGCGCCCGCGGCGCTGGTGACGGTCTGCATGCTGGCGCTGCTGTTCGGTGCGCATTTCGTCCTCATGACGACGCAAAACACCTGGATGCAGCTGATGGTGCCGGCCACACTGCTGCTGGTGGGCCACGTCGCGCTGGTGACCAAGCGCTTCATCGTCACCGAGGCGGCCAAGGTCAGGTCAGACGAGTCCTCCGCGGAGTCCAACCGCATGCTCGGCATCGCCTACCAGGCGCAAGGGCAGCTCGACCTGGCCTGGGACAAGTTCCGCCAGGTGCCGATGTCCGCCGCGGTGATGGACAACCTGTACAACCTTGCGCTCGATTTCGAGCGCAAGCGCCAGTTCAACAAGGCCGAGTCCGTGTTTCGCCACATGCACGAGTTCAACCCCAAGTTCAAGGACCTCGAGCACAAGCTCTCGCGCGCCAAGCAACTGTCGGAGACCGTGATCCTGGGCGGCGGCTCGAGCCATCCGGGCGGCTCGCTCAATCTTGCCGCCGGCGAGAAGCCGAAGTTCGGCCGCTTCGAGGTGCAAAAGGAGCTGGGCAAGGGCGCCATGGGCGTGGTCTACCTCGGCAAGGACCCCAAGATCGGCCGCGAGGTGGCGATCAAGACGATGGCGCTGGCGCAGGAGTTCGAGGCCGAGGAGCTTGCCGAGGTGAAGGAGCGGTTCTTCCGCGAGGCCGAGACCGCGGGACGCCTGTCGCATCCGAACATCGTCACCATCTACGACACCGGCGAGGAGCACGACTTCTGCTACATCGCCATGGAGCTGCTCAAGGGCGGCGACCTGGCGCCGTTCGTCAAGGCGAACAACCTGCTGCCGGTGGACCGGGCGCTGTCGGTCGTGGCGCGCGCCGCCGATGCGCTGGGCTACGCGCACAAGCAGAACGTGGTGCACCGGGACATCAAGCCCGCGAACATGATGTACCACGCCGAGACCGATACCCTGAAGCTGACCGACTTCGGCATCGCGCGCCTTACCGATTCGTCGAAGACCAAGACCGGCATGGTGCTCGGCACGCCGTCCTACATGTCGCCAGAGCAGCTCGCCGGCAAGAAGATCGAGGGTCGTTCGGACCTGTTCTCGCTCGCCGTGAGCCTGTACCAGCTGCTGTGCGGCAAATTGCCTTTCCAGGGCGAGTCGATGGCGCAGCTCATGTTCAAGATTGCCAACGAGCCGCCCGCTGACATCCTGTCGGTCAATCCGAACGTGCCGCCGGCGCTGGTGGCGTTCCTCGACAAGGCGCTTGCCAAGAATCCCGACGAGCGTTTCCAGAGCGGCGAAGCGTTCGCTGCGGCGCTGCGCGCCGCGGCCGCAGGGGGTGGGTCGGCGCCGGGCGCGCCCGCCGCCCCGGCTGCACCCGCCGCCACCAGTCGCGTGAAGAGCGTGGACATCGAGCTCTGAGCGCATGGACCTGAGCCAGTACCTCGAATTCGCGTCCTGTACTGATCCGGGCATGGTGCGATCGCACAACGAGGATGCCGTTGCCGCGGACCCGGCAACCGGCCTGGCGGTGCTGGCCGACGGCATGGGCGGCTACAACGCCGGGGAAGTGGCGAGCGGCATGGCCACCACCGTGATCACCACGGAGATGCAGCAGCTGTTTGCGAAGGTGAAGCCTTACGAGCTCGACCCGGAAACCAACAAGGTCATCGCGCCGCAGTTGGTGCGCGAGCAGGTGATGAAGGCGAATGCGTCGATCTACCACGCGGCGCAGAGCCAGCCGCAGTACGCGGGCATGGGCACGACGCTGGTGGTGTGCCTGTTCTACGACAACAAGGCGTTGGTGGCGCATCTCGGGGATTCGCGCCTGTACCGCATGCGCGCAGGCACGCTCAAGCAGGTCACGCGCGATCATTCGCTGCTGCAGGAGCAGATCGACTCGGGCCTGATCTCGGCCGAGCAGGCCAAGCACGCGCAGCACAAGAACCTCGTGACGAAGGCGCTCGGCATCGACCCCACGGTGGAGCCCGAGATCCGGGAGTACGAGACCCGGCCCGGCGACATCTACCTTCTGTGCTCGGATGGCCTGTGCGACATGGTCGAGGACGGCGACATCAGCATGACCCTGGAGGCGCTCGGCGCCAACCTGAATCTCGCTGCGCAGCAGCTGGTCCAGATGGCCAACGACAACGGCGGCAAAGACAACGTTTCGGTTATACTCGTGCGCGTCCTGCGGGAGTACCCCGCCGCCCGAGGCGTAATGGGGAAGTTTCTGGGATGGCTAAAATAGGCTCCAGGGATCGGCTATGGCGAAACTGATACTCAGCATGGACGGGTTGGTGCTCAAGGAAATCCCCTTGGCCAAAGAGCGCACCACCATCGGCCGCAAGCCCCACAACGACATCCAGATCGACAACCTCGCGGTGAGCGGCGAGCACGCCGTCATCGTCACCATCCTGAACGACTGCTTCCTGGAGGACCTGGGCAGCACCAACGGCACCTTGGTCAACGGCAACCCGGTCAAGAAGCACTTTCTGCAGAGCAACGATGTCGTCGAGCTCGGCAAGTACCGCCTGAAGTTCGTCGCCGACGCGCCGGTGGCGGCAGCCACGGCGGAGAAGGCCGATTTCGAGAAGACCATGGTGCTGCGCCCGTCGGCGATGAAGGCCGCCGCGGAGCAGGCCCGGGCAATGGGTGCAAGCGGGGCGGAGGCCGCGCGCGCGGCGGCTGCGCAGCAGGTGGCCGCCAGCGCGTCCGCCGCTGGGATAGCCGAGAAGCCGGCTGCGCCGCATTCGCCCGCGCCCGCCCCGGCGCCCGCACCCGCTTTCGCATCTGCGCCGGCCACGCCGATGACCGCAGCTCCCGCGCAGCCGGCGAAGAGTCCCCACCCGCTCGGCGCCATCCAGATCCTCTCGGGCGGCAATGCGGGCAAGGAGCTGGAACTGGCCAAGCCGCTCACCACGCTGGGCAAGCCGGGCATACAGGTCGCGGTGCTCACGCGCCGCCCGCAGGGCTACTTCATCACGCACGTCGAGGGCGCCAATGCGCCGATGGTGAACGGCCAGGCCATCGGCACTGCGCCGCATGCGCTCAAGGATCACGACGTGGTCGAGCTGGCGGGCGTCAAGATGGAGTTCTTCCTGAAAGGATGAGCGCAGGCGCGGACCCGCGCCCCGCACGCGGCCCCGCCTGCCCGACGGAGCCCGCATGAGACAGCACGTCGTGCGCATCGCCCTTGGGCTGGTTATCGCGCTGTTCTTCATCGGCCATGCGGCACGCTATTACGAGGTGCCGTTCATCACGCAGCTGGACAACATCATCTACGATGCGCGCCTGCAGGTGACCATGCCGCGCGGCGTGGACGAGCGCATCGTGATCCTCGATATCGACGAGAAGAGCCTGCAGGAAGTGGCGCGCTGGCCCTGGCCCCGCGACGTGATGGCGAGCCTGGTGGACACGCTGTTCGGCAAGTACGAGGCCGCGATCGTCGCCTTCGACGTGGTGTTTGCCGAAGCCGATTATTCTTCCGGCATCCGGGCGCTCGAGCAGCTCGCGCAGGGGCGGCTGAAGGACGTGCCGGCATTCCAGCAGGCGTATCGCGACCTGCTCCCCACGCTGGACAACGACGGGTTGTTCGCGCAGGCGATCAAGGGCAAGCCGGTGGTGCTCGGCTATTACCTGAACAGCGACAAGGAGGCCAAGCGCATCGCCGCCATCCCCGCACCGGTGCTGCCCAAGGGGACTTTCCAGGGACGCAACATCCCCTTTACCAGCTGGGTGGGCTACGGCGGCAACCTGCCGCAGTTCCTGCAGAACGCGGCCAGCGCGGGACACTTCAATCCGATCACCGACGCCGACGGCGTCGTGCGCCGGGTGCCGATGATCGCGGAGCTCGACGGCGCCTACTACGAGGCGCTGTCGCTCGCCGTGGTGCGCACGATCCTGGGCTTTCCCAAGGTCGAGCCCGGCTACGCGCCCGACCGCTTCCTGCAGCGCGGC
>DASTTC010000019.1:0-5274 GCA_035760345.1 Burkholderiales bacterium
GGAGGTGGATTTCCTGAAGAGCTATCAAACTGACAAACGTACGCCGGCATATGGCGGCATCTATAAGTAGATGGTTTAATCTACATATGAAGGTTTTGCAAACCACAATTTTGCTGCCTAATTCTCGTTGGACGGCGCGAGGGACCCCGTAGCCGATGTATCGCCTGTTCTACTATCCAGGAAACGCGAACCTGGCTCCCCATGTTCTGCTCGAAGAGGCGAGCGCGCCATACGAGCTCGTCCTCGTGGATCGGGAGAAGGGAGGGCAGAAGGATGCCGACTACCTACGACTGAACCCAAACGGCCGAATTCCGACGCTAGTCGACGGCGAGCTTGTTCTTTTCGAAGCGGCCGCCATCTGCCTCCACATCGCCGACCGTCATCCCGAGGCAGAGCTGTCACCACCGCAGGGATCTCCGGATCGTTCCCACTTCTACAAGTGGTTAATCTTCCTCACCAACACGATCCAGCCCGATTACATGGCCTTTCGCTACCCAGAGAACTACACGGCTGATCCATCCGGGATCGCGGCGGTAAGGCATCAGGCGGAACGACGGCTGGCGGTCGGTTTCGCGGTTCTTGACGGTGCGCTAGATGACAGCCCGTACCTAGTCGGACGAAGATACTCCGCATGCGACGCCTACCTCTTCATGCTGTGCACCTGGGCCCGACGGTTGCCGAATCCCCCTTCCGACCTCCCCAGACTCCGTCGTGTCCTTGACGCCGTTGCGGTCCGGCCGGCGGTGGAGCGGGCTTATTCAGCCGAGGGCCTCGACTCGCGCGCATACGCAACGCCCTAGCCGAGAGCGCGAAGATCTGTTGACCGACGCCAGACTTCCCCCAAACTAGCTGCCACCTCACGCTAGCGCCCCGATCGCCTCACCCTACGGCCACTCCGCCCGGTGATACCCCAACGGCACCGGCGGCCGCGTCCAGAAAGTAGGCGTCTCCGACATCTGCACGACCGGTTTGAGGTGCGTGATCACACCCGCCGGTGACTGCGTCTCCATCGTCTCCACCGCTGGCTCGACCGCACCAGAAGGGTCGACCATACCCCGGTCCACGATCCACTTCCCGACCCGCGCCAGCGCCACGCGCACGCGCCAGCTCCCGCCCTCCTTCGCCCGCCGCGCGAGCGCGACCATCGCGCCGAAGGCCATTAGATATCCGCTCACGTAGTCGATCGCAGAACACGGCAGCAGCTGGGGCTTGCCGCCCCCGCCCTGCACGTGCGCCATCCCGCTCACGCACTGCACGATGCTGTCGAAGCCGCGCCGCGCCTTCCACGGCCCGGTCAGTCCCCAGGCTGAAAGCGACACGTAGACGATCCCCGGGCGCAGCTTCGCCAGCTCCTGCGGCGAGAAACCGCGCTCCGCGAGCGTCCCGGGCCGGTACGACTGCGAGAAGATGTCTGCCTCGCGCACGAGCTTGCGCAGCGTCTCGACGCCCGCGGCCTCCCGCAGATCGAGCTGCGCGGAAAGCTTGCCGACGCCGGTATCGATGTCGATCTCGCCCGAATCCGGCAGATGGGCGGCGGTGATCTTGAGCACCTCCGCGCCGTGCTCGGCGAGGGTCTTTGCGGCGGTCGGTCCCGCCAGCACGCGCGTGAGGTCCAGCACCCGCACGCCCGACAAAGGCCGCCCGGCCTTGGGCAGCGGCATCGGCGGCGCATCGCCGATGCGCTCGATCTCGAGCAGCGGCTGCCCCGCCACAGCGGCCGAATGTGGATGCGCGGCCCACTCCTCGGCGCTTCGGACCAGCGCCGCGCAACCGCCCGCACCATGAATCGCTTCCTCCAGCGCCAGCCCATCCCACGCAGCAGCAGCCTTCTTCGCCGCTTCCACATCCTCGCCGGCTCCGAGGACACTCAGCGCCGCCGCGCGATGGTGCGGGTAGTTGGTGTGAAAGCGCACCCGCCGCCCTTCGCGCACCGCGTAGAACAGGCTGAAGAGATCCCAGAGCGCCCGGGGCGGCCGGCCGTCGATGCGCAGATAGGCAGTGCTCTTCAGCGAGGCCGCCGCGGCGCCGAGATCGACCGCCACACGCTGATCGCGCCCGCCGCGCAGCTTCCACAGATCGGCCACCGCGATGCCGGTCGCGGCGAGCGCCGCGGCGCCCGCGGTGCCCACGCGGTAAGGTGTCTTCAGTACCGGATCGGCGCCGCGGATCTCCGCCTCGCCCCCGATCCCGGCAATCCGAAGCAACTCGCGCAGCGCAGCCTGCGGCATGGCTAAACTTAGCACGCGCTCGGTTAAACTCGGTCGGCCATGCGCGAACCGACGCCGAAGGCCATCCATCTCAAGGATTACACCCCACCTGCGTTCCTGATCCCGCACGTCGAGCTCGACGTCGATATCCGGGAACACCACGCGGTGGTAAAGGCAAAGCTGCAGGTGAAGCGCAATGCCGGCACCGGCCCGCTGGTCCTGGAGGGTGAGGCGCTCGAGCTGCTATCGGTGACGCTGGACGGCAAGGTGCCGCGGCACGAACTCTCGCCGGACAACCTCACGGTGCACGATGTCGCCGATGCGTTCACGCTGGAGACCGTCGCGCGCATCGTGCCGCAGATCAACACCACGCTCGAAGGCCTCTACGGCACCCAGCACGGCTTCGTCACGCAGTGCGAGGCGCAAGGGTTTCGCCGCATCACCTGGTTCGTCGATCGTCCCGACAACATGGCGCGCTTCATCGTCACGGTGCACGCCGACAAGGCGAAGTACCCGGTGCTGCTGTCCAACGGCAACTGCATCGGCGCGGGTGACGAGCCGGACGGGCGCCACTGGGCGAAGTTCGACGACCCGTTCCTCAAGCCCTCGTACCTCTTCGCGCTGGTGGCGGCCAAGCTCGAGGAGCTGAAAGACGAGTTCGTCACCCGCTCCGGCAAGCGCGCGCAGCTCTCGGTGTACATCGAGCCGGGCAAGCTCGACCAGGCGGGCTGGTCCCTGGACTGCCTGAAGCGCGCCATGAAGTGGGACGAGGAGCGCTTCGGGCTGGAACTCGACCTGGAGCAGTACAAGATCGTGGCGGTCGGCGACTTCAACTCCGGCGCCATGGAGAACAAGGGCCTCAACATCTTCAACACGCGCTATGTCCTCGCGCGCCCCGACACCGCGACCGACGCCGACTACCAGGCGATCGACGCGGTGGTGGCGCACGAGTACTTCCACAACTGGACCGGCGACCGCGTCACCTGCCGCGACTGGTTCCAGCTGTCGCTGAAGGAAGGCCTGACGGTGTTCCGCGACCAGGAATACTCGTCGGACCTGTACTCGCGCGCGGTAGAACGCATCCAGAACGTGCGCACGCTGCGCGCCGGGCAGTTTCCCGAGGACGCGGGACCGATGCGGCACCCGGTACGTCCGCAGTCCTACATGGAAATCCGCAATTTCTACACCATGACGGTGTACGAAAAAGGCGCGGAGGTGGTGCGCATGCAGCACACGCTGCTCGGCGAACACAAGTTCCAGGCCGGCATGCGGCTGTACTTCGAGCGCCACGACGGCCACGCGGTCACCTGCGACGACTTCGTGCAGGCGATGCAAGATGCCTCGGGCGTGGATCTGACGCAGTTCCGGCGCTGGTACGACGTCGCCGGCACGCCGGTGCTGGACTGCGCGGGCGAGTACGCCGACGGCAAGTTCACCCTGGTCGTCAAGCAGTCCATGGAGCCCCCGTTCCATATCCCGCTCGCCGTGAAAGTAGCATCGCACGAGCGCGTGCTGTCGGTGACGCAGGCGCAGGAGAAGTTCGAGTTCGAGGCGTCGGAAAAACCCGTGCCGTCGCTGCTGCGCGGGTTCTCCGCGCCCGTGATCCTGAACTATCCGTACAGCGAGGCGGACCTGCTGCACCTGATGGCGCACGACGACGATCCGTTCAATCGCTGGGAGGCCGGGCAGCGGCTCGCCGCGCAAACCATCCTGAGCCACAAGGGCGAACCGTCGCCGGCGTTTGTCGAAGCGGCGCTGCGCGTGCTGGCGGGCAAGGACCACGCCTTCGTCGCCGAGGCGCTCGCCCTGCCCTCGGAATCCTTCCTCGCCGAGCAGCTCGCGGTGGTGGACCCGGACGTCCTGCACGCGTCGCGCAACGCCTTGCGCCGGCACATCGCCAAGGCCCTGCAGCCCGAGTTCACCTCCGCCTACCGGGCCCTGCAGTCGGATGCACCTTATGCGCCCGACCCGGCGTCCATCGGGCGGCGCGCGCTGAAGAATTTGTGCCTCGGCTACCTGGCCGAGCTCGGTCTTTCGGTACTGGCCGAGGAGCAGTTCCGGCGCGCCGACAACATGACCGACGCGATGTCGGCGCTGGCCTGCCTCGCAAACGCCGAGTGCCCCGAGCGCGAGCCCGCGCTGCAGGCGTTCTACGCGAAGTGGCGCTACGAGCCGCTGGTGGTGGACAAGTGGCTCTCGGTGCAGGCGATGTCGCGCCTGCCGGACACGCTGTTGCGCGTGCAGCAGCTTCTCGCGCACCCGGCGTTCGACATCAAGGTGCCGAACAAGGTGTACGCGCTGGTGCGCGCCTTCGCCGCCAACCATGTGCGCTTCCACGCCGCCGACGGCGCGGGCTACGCGTTCCTCGCCGAGCGCGTGCTGGAGCTGGACAAGCTCAACCCGCAGGTGGCCGCGCGCATGGCGCGAGGATTCGATCGCTGGAGGAAGTTCGACGCCGGCCGCCAGGCCCAGGCGCGGCGCCAACTCGAGCGCCTGCGCGACGCCGAAGGATTGTCGCGCGACGTCGCCGAAATCGTCGGCAAGTCGCTCGCCTGAGGCGCCCAACGTGACCACGACGGTCCTCGTGGTGTTCGCGGTGGTCTACCTGGGGATGATCCTCGGCGGGCTGCCTTTCCTGCAGCTCGACCGCACCGGCGTGGCGCTGCTCGGCGCCATCGCGCTCGTCGGCCTGGGGGTGCTGTCGCCCGAGGCGGCGGCGCGGTCCATCCACCTGCCGACGCTGTTGCTCCTGTTTTCCTTCATGGTGATCTCGGCGCAGATGCGCCTCGGCGGGTTCTATACCCGCGTCACGCTGGAGATCGTGGAGCTGCGCCTTTCGCCGCCTGCCTTGCTCGGGGCGATGATCGTGGTGGTGGCGATGCTCTCCGCCGTGTTCAGCAACGACGTCATCTGCCTCGCCATGGCTCCGGTGCTGGCGGATGCGTGCCTCGCGCGGCGCCTCGACCCGGTGCCCTACCTCCTCGGACTCGCCTGCGCCGCGAACATCGGCTCGGCCGCGACCCTCATCGGCAATCCGCAGAACATGCTCATCGGACAGGTGCTCGGC
>DASTTC010000020.1:0-2545 GCA_035760345.1 Burkholderiales bacterium
CTCGCCATCGGCTTCGACGGCACGCGGCTGCGCTTCGTGCGCGCGCAGGCCGGCGAGCTGCTCGCGGCGGCGGGGGGCGACGCAGCGCTGCGCGCGAGCGCCGAGGCCGCCGGGCGGCTGAGCCTTGCGTTCGAGGCGAAGGGCGACGTGCAGGGCAGCGGCGCGCTCGCGCGGCTCGTGTTCCAGGCGACGCCCGAGGCGCGCGGCGGCGCCGACCTGCGCTTCGAGGCGATCACGGTCACCGACGCCGCCGGGCGCGTGCTGCCGACGCAGACGCTCGCGCCGCCGCGACTCGCGATCGCGCCCTAGCCCTGCGCGCGCCGCGCGGCTTCACGCCGTTTTTCTACGCGCCGCAGCCGGCACCGGCCTCACCACCAGGACCAGACCTCGACGCGCAGCGCGCCGATGACGCCGTGCGCGAGAACCTCCCAGAGGGGCCGCGTGCCGCAATCGATCTTCGCGTAGCCGCTCATGCGGGACTTGAGCTTCTGCCCCCCGTTGTCGATGACCGTGGTCACGCGCACCGTCTTGACCGTCGTCGCTGCGTCGGACTCCTGCATCGCGGGCGCAATCCCGGTCACAACCCCGCGGAAGGTTTCCCCCGGGTAGGCCCGCGCCCTGAGCGCCACCGGCTGGCCGACGCGCACCGGCCCGAGGTCGCGCTCCGCCACGTCGATCTCCACCGTGAGCTGTTCGAGATCGTGCACCTCGGCGATCAGCTCGCCCTTCTGCACGTACTGGCCGATCTTCTCCCTTACCCTCGGCGTCGTGATCACGCCGGCGTGCGGACTGCGGATCACCAGCCGCTCGACCTGGTCCTGGAGCAGATCGCGCTTCGCCTCGAGGCTTGAGATCTCGGCCTGCATGGCCTCGATCTCCTCGGGCCGGGCGCCGGCGGCGAGCCGCTCGAGCTCGCGCTCGCTTTCGGTGCGCGCGGCGCTGGCAAGCGCACGATTCTCGCTCCACTCCCGCAGCTCGTCCGCCTGCGCGTGGCGCAGGGCAGCCTGCGCCTCCTCCAGCGCCCGGCGGCGGACGTATATCTCCGAGTCGGCCTCGTCGAACTTCGCCGCCGAAAAAAAGCCCTGCTGCACCAGGGGACGAACGCGCGCGGCCGCCTGCTCGGCGAACGCGAGCTGCTCCTTTGCGCGCGCCACAGCCGCGCGCGCGCCGGCGATGCGCGCGGCGCGCAGCCGCGCGGCTTCCGCGTGCCGGCCGACGGCCTCGGTTTCCCGGCTCTTCGCGTTCTCGATGCGCTGGCGCGCGAGCGCGATATCCTCGGGCCGCGGCCCGGCGAGCAGCATGCGCAGCTTCGCCTGCCTTTCCCGCAACGCCGCCCCCGTCTGGGCGAGCTCGGCCTCGCGATTTTGATCGACGAGCCGCGCGACGAGCGCGCCCTTCTCGACCTTGTCGCCTTCCTCGACGTAGACGGCGCCGATGATGCCTTCGACTTCGGCTCGCATGTCGGCGTTGTCCACCGGGTGGATGGCGAAGCTGCCGGAGACCGTCAGCATCATCGGCACGAGGTACAGCGCCGCCAGGACACTGCCGCTCACGGCGAGCACTCTCGCCGGCCGGCTCAGGGCGCGGAACCACGCCGGCGCGGTGCGCATGCGCTCGGGGAGCGCGAGGAAGGAGCGCTTGAGCGGGTTGCGCAGCAGCATGCTCAGGAAGACCACGAACAGCACGAAGCCGAAACCGTGGTATTCGCTCACCAGGTAGCCGCCGAACCACCAGGCAATCGTGCCGAGCAGCAGCACCGAATAGGTGCCTGCCAAGAGGCCGTAGGCGAGGAAGATGCGCCGCTCGCGCGCGGAAGGATCGTCGGAGACGCCGGTTCCTCCCATGAGCCGCCGCCGCAGGCTCCCCAGGTACCTGAAGGCACGCAGGCGCAGGTTGGGAATGTCGAGCGCGTCGGCGAGCAGGTAATAGCCGTCGAGCTTGATGAGCGGGTTGACGTTGAACAGCGTCCTCACGCCCGCCGTGGCGAGCACGACCAGCGCGGCGAAATGCAGCGCCGCATCAGCCTCAGTGACGCGCCAGGCGAGCACGGCGAGCGCCCACAGCAGGAGGTCGAGCCAGGCGCCGGCGGCGGTGACCCAGAGGCGCTTCGCCTTCTCCGGGAACATCCAGGCGTCGCTCACATTGCAATAGAGCGCCGGCTGGAAGTAGATCAGCATGAAGCCCATCTCGCGCACCTGCCCGCCGAAGCGCTTGCAGGTGAGCCCGTGGGCGATCTCGTGCGCGCAGACGGTGAGGATGAGCACCACCCACGCGTAGGCGAGCCCGTGCACCGAGTAGAGTTGCGCGAACTCCGCGCGGATTTCCGGCCAGTTCGCCACCGCCAGCGCGAAGGCGAACAGCATCTGCGCGGCGCTCACCGCGACGAAGCCGCGTGTGTAGGCCCAGCCGAAGAAAGGCAGCAGCCGGCCGAGGGCCCCGTCGGGGTCGAATGCCTTGAAGCGCAGGTAAAGCAGGTCGCCCCGCACGCGCCCGGCGGGCGAGGGCTGGGATTTCAGGTCTTCAGCCCCGCTTTCGAGCAGGCCGA
>DASTTC010000021.1:0-11228 GCA_035760345.1 Burkholderiales bacterium
GCCTGAACGTGATCCAGACCTGGGTCGCCGAGGGCAATCCCTCGCAGCGCCTGGTGGAGCGGCTGGGTTTTCGCTTCGTCGGGCGCCAGCGCAGCAGCCACGCCGTCGACGGCCGGCCCTGCGACCGGCTGCTCTACGACCTGCTCGCCAGCGAGCATCGGGAGATCGAGGAAGACCGGTGGGAGCGGGTGGACGAGCGCAGGATCCGGCCCGAGGCGCAAGGCCGCGCGGCCGGACGGACGGGCCACTCGAACGCGGCGGCATGAGATGGAGCGCTTCGTGGCACTGGACAGCTGGCGCGGCATCGCCGCCTGCCTGGTGGCGCTGTTCCATCTCGAAGCCTACAGCCACCTGGTCTACAGCCATCTGCATGGCGTGCCGTTCCTGAACAACAGCTGGCTGTTCGTCGATTTCTTTTTCGTGCTGAGCGGCTTTGTCATCGCCGCGAACTACCAGCAGCGATTGCTCGACGGCTTCGGCGCCGGGCGCTTCCTCCTGCTGCGGCTGGGGCGGCTGTACCCGCTTCATGTCACCATGCTGGCGGCCGCTGTCGCCGTCAAGCTGCTGCTCGTCCTGGTGCCGGCGCTCTCGCCGGGCGCCCAGGCGGGACCGGCCCCGTTCAGCGCGCCGCAGGAAGCGCCGGGCACCATCTTCGCCAACCTGCTGCTCGTGCACAGCCTGCACCTGTACGATTTCTTCACCTGGAACGGGCCGAGCTGGAGCATCAGCACGGAGTTCTGGACCTACGCCATCTTCGCCGCGTGCCTGGTCGGGCTTGGCCGGCACGCGTGGGTCGCCCTGCCGGTCGCCATGATCGGCGGACCGGTGCTGGTCGCGGCCTTGAGCGAGCAAAACATGGCGACGGAATACGACTGGGGCATCGTCCGCTGCGTCTACGGCTTTGCCGCCGGCGTGGTGACCTGGAACCTCTACCGGCGATGGCACGTAAAGCTCGGAAGGTGGCTGTCCGGAAGCGTTGCCGAATGGGGCGCAATCGGATTGATGTTCGCGTTCGTAAGCGCCTCGGGCACCACGCTGCTTTCCGTCGCAGCGCCCTATGTGTTCGGACTGGTGGTGCTGGTCTTTGCGTTTGAAGCCGGAACCGCCAGCGCGATCCTCCGATTGCGGCCGCTGGTGCTCCTGGGGACCCTCTCGTATTCCGTCTACATGACGCACTACTTCATTGCCAGAAGAATGTTCGACGCCGGCAGGGTGCTTGAAAAGTGGTGGCACGTCGACCCTTTTACGCGTCGCGAGATCGACGGGCAGGTGGTTGAGGTCCTGGGCACCCGGCTCTGGCATGGCGATATCGCCTACCCGGTCTTCCTGGCGACGGTCATCGCCGTTTCCTGGTTCACTTACCGATGGATCGAGAAGCCGGGGCGTGAATGGGCCAGAAACCGGGCTCGGATGCGGCAGCGTTCGGCCGCGCCGCGCGGCGTCGGGAGTGCGGCGCGGGCGCCCGGCCTGCCATGACGAAAGCACGGGGAAAATTCATGCTCCTGGCGCTGGCGGTTGCTGCCGCCAGCGTGTATGTCCTGGCATCGACCCTGCGCCCGGCCGAGGTATCGCTTGCGACGGCGCGAAACGGGACCGCCGCCGTGGGCGATTTTGCCTTGCTCGATCACGAAGGCAAGAATCATCAGCTCTACCGTTACGCCGATTCGCGTGCCGTCGTCCTGTTCGTTTACGGATCCGACTGCAACATTTCGCGCGACAGCATCCCGGCGCTGAAGCAGTTGCGCGACCGGTTCGCCGAGCGCAGCGACGGCTTGCTGATGACCTTGCGCGAGCAGTCCGTGCGGCCGGGCGACGGCCTGCTGGCGAAGCTGCGCTCGAGGCTCGCCAAGTGGGGCTACGTCTTGCGGGTGAAGCTGCAGGAGCGGGCCGCCGGCCGCAGCGTCAGCTTCCTGATGATCGACGCCAATCCGCAGGATGACCGCAAGACCCTGCAAAGCGATGCCGCTCGATACGGCATCGATATGCCGATCCTGCGCGACCGCACCCAGCTGGTCGCCGAAAGCCTGGACTTCGATCGCACCGGCGAGGCGCTGCTGATCGACACCCGGACCTGGCAGGTCGTCTATCGCGGGCCGGTGGACGATCGCCTCTACTACGAGATCGTGAAGCCCGCGGCCCGGCAGCATTATCTGCGCGACGCGATTGTGGACCTGGTCGAAGGTCGAGCGGTGCGCCTGGCTTCGCCGCCGGCCATAGGGTGCCGCGTCAGCCTGCGCGATCCGGCAAGCGAAGTCTCCTATGCGAAGCAGGTGGCGCCCATCCTGATGGAAAAGTGCATCACCTGCCACCAGGCCGGCGGTGTCGCTCCCTGGGCGATGGACAGCCACGCCAGGGTCAGGGGATGGTCCGCCATGATGCGCGAGGTGCTCATGAACCGGCGCATGCCGCCCTGGCACGCCGATCCGGCCATCGGCGGCTTTGCCAATGATCGCTCCGTGAGCGCAGAGCAGATGCGCACGCTGGTCCGCTGGATCGACGCCGGCGCGCCGCGCGGCGACGGGCCGGACCCTCTCGCGGCGCGCGCGACGCCAGCCGCTCCGCAGTGGCCGCTGGGAAAGCCGGACCTGGTGATCGATCTTCCCGAGCAACAGATCCCGCCCGCCGGCGCCCTGGACTACCGCTATGTCGAAATTCCCCTGCCCTTCGATCGGGATGTATGGGTGCGTGCGGTGCACCTCAAGCCGGGCAACCGCGCGGTCATGCACCACGCGTTCGCCCTCATCAAGTCGACCGCGCAGTCGGACACCCCCCAGCAGACCGGCGTGAATTCTTTTTTCGCCGCCTATGCCCCGGGTTCCAGCGTCGAGCCTTTCCCGGAGAACAGCGGTCAGTTGCTGCGCAAAGGGACGGTGCTCAGGTTCGAGCTGCATTACACCGCGGTGGGCCGACCCGAGACGGACCGGCCCAGGTTCGCCCTCTATCTGCACGAGCGCGCCCCTGCGCGCGAGCTCGTGGTGGCCAGCGCCTGGAACTGGAAATTCCGCATACCGCCGTATGCCGCCAATTTTCCCGTCGAGGCCAGGCTCGCGTTTCACCATGACGCGCTGCTGCATGCGCTCATGCCGCACATGCACTATCGCGGCAGCCGCGCCAGCTACGAGGCACGCTACCCCGGGGGGCGCCGCGAGCAGCTGCTGTCGGTGCCGCGCTACCATTTCAACTGGCAGAGTCTCTACAGCCTGCGCACGCCCAAGCGGGTCCCGGCCGGGACCGAGATCCTGGTCAGAGGGACTTTCGACAATTCGCGCTCGAACCCCGCCAATCCCGATCCTTCGAAGGAGGTGCGCTGGGGCGAGCAAAGCTGGGACGAGATGTTCATCGGCTATGTGGTGTATTCGATTCCACGCCGCGATGCGGGGTGACGGCGGTGGACGCGAAAACCAGGCAGAAGACGCTGCGCCTGATCGCCAACGGCGTGTTCGTGCTCACCGCGCGCTGCGGCGAGCGCCTGGGCGCGGCCACCGTCACCTGGGTGTCGCAGATTTCGTTCCGGCCGCCGCTGGTGATGGCGGCGGTGCGCCGCGACAGCAACGTGTTCCAGTGCCTGGAGGAGAGCGGCAGCGCCGTGCTGCACATCGTGGGTGAGGATCAGCGCGACATCGCCAAGCGCTTCTTCCATCCCACCGACGCCGGCGGCGGCACGCTGAACGGCGAGCCCTACGCCGCCGGGCACACGGCGGCGCCGGTGCTCGAGCGCCTGCCCGCGCACGTCGAGTGCCGCGTGGGGCGTGTCGTCGACGCCGGGGGCGACCACGCGCTGGTCATCCTCGAGGCGGTGGAGGCGGAGTGCCGCGAGCAGGTGCGGCCGCTCACCATCGCGCAGACGCCGTGGCACTACGGCGGTTGAGAGCGCTCGGCGCGTGCCTGCTGCTCGCGGCCTGCGCCGCGCAGGCGCAGGACTTTCCGCGCCTGATGGGCATGAATATCGGCGCCAAGCACTACGACGATGCCCTGTACCAGGAGCAGCTCGCGCGGCTGGACGTCGTCGTGCTGGGCTTCTACCGCGGCTGGAACCCGCACGGCTACGCCGCGACCCCGGCCGACGCGATGCGCAAGGTGGTGCAGGCGCTCAAGGCGCGCAACCCGCGCCAGCTTGTCGGCCAGTACACGGTGCTGAACGAGGCGAACGACAATGCGCGCGACGTCGCCACGCGCGACCTGCGCGAGAAGCTCCACGCCGAGGGCTGGTGGCTGCGCGACGCCGCGGGGCGGCGCGTGCAGTGGACTTCGCGCTACGCGAACTGGGACATCAACTTCACGCCCTGGGCGCAGCCCGACGCGCAGGGCCGGCGCTGGCCCGAGTGGCTCGCCGAGCGCAACCACGCCGCCTACTTCAGGGACGTCCCGGAATTCGACCTGGTGTTCCTCGACAACGTCCTCAATCCGCTGCGCGTGCGCGGCGACTGGGACGGCGATGGCGCCAACGACGATCCCAAGGACGCGAAAGTGCTCGCCGCGCACTTCGCGGGGCACGCGGGGCACTGGCGGCGCCTGCGCGAGCTGCTGCCGGGCAAGCTGCTCCTCGGCAACGTCGACCACGATCTCGCCAACCCCGGGTGGCGCGGCGCGCTCGAGGGCGCGTTCCTCGAGGGCCTGATGGGCGAGCGCTGGTCGCTCGAGACCTGGGGCGGGTGGGAGGCGATGATGCGGCGCTACCGCGCGGTCCTCGCGAATACGCGATCGCCGCACCTGGTGGGCTTCAACGTGCACGGCGATCCGCAGGACCTGCGCTTTTTCCGCTACGCCTACGCCTCTTGCCTGCTCGGCGACGGCTACTTCTCCTTCACCGACAAGGCGCGCGGCTACAGCAGCGTGCCGTGGTTCGAGGACTACGAGATCGAGCTGGGCAAGGCGCTCTCGCCGCCGCCGGACGCTCCCTGGCGCGAGGGCGTGTGGCGGCGCGACTTCGAGCGCGGCGTGGCGCTCGTCAATCCGACGGGCTCAGCGAGGACGGTCGAGCTCGAGCCGGGGCGGCGGCTGCGGCTCGGGGCCAGAGAGGGGATCGTGCTGGCACGCTGAGCGGGGTCCAGAAGCGGCGCGGCCGCAGCGCATCGAACACCACCAGGCCCTCGCAGGCCGACAGGTGGTGAATGCCGAGGGCGTCGAGGCCCAGCTGCGGCTCGAGCGCGGCCACCGGGTGCTCCGCGTAGGCCTCCGGCGTGAGCGTCCCGATCTCGAACAGGCGCAGCGCGCGCCCGTAGCGGTCGAAGCCTTGCGCCTGCGCGAGCCGGTAGAGCCGGCCGTCGCGCGCTAGGAGCCCGGCGTTGCGCGCACGGCTCGCGCCGACCACCACGGGGTTCGCGGCGTGCGGCATCCAGCACCCGGCGAGCGGCGAGTCGGCGTAAAACGCGTGCAGTTCCCGGCCGAAGTCGCCCGCGCCGTCGCGCTGCAGGTTGGTGAGCATCCACCAGCGGCCCTCGCGCTCGAACAGCATCGTGTCGCAGGCCTCGACGCCGTCCATCAGCACCTTCTCGAAGCGCCACTGCAGCGGCCAGGACGCGCAGCGCCAGAGCTCGATGCGCCGCGCGGCGTGCGTCTCGGGGCACATGTAGAGCTGGCCCCCGCATTCGAAGACGAACGGAAAGCTCAGGTGGTAGGGCGTCTCGAGCACCGGGCCGGCGTGCGCGAAGCGGCCGTCGCCCGCGTCGATCAGCGCCGAGATGTGCGCCTTGCCGCGCGCGTACTCGTACTCCTCGAAGAAGATCACGGTGTCGCCCGCGCGGCGCACGACGAAGGGATCGGCCCAGAACTTGCCGCGCGGCACGGGCAGCGCCTGCGCTCGCCCGGCGCACAGGCGCTGCCAGTCGCCGCGGAACACGCGCAGCTCCCAGGCATTGCGCTGCACGAGGAACCGGCGCGCGAGGCCCGCGGCCGCGCGGCGCGCCTGCGCGCTCGCGTAGCGCAGGGTGTCGGCAACGCGCGGCACCGAGTACAGCGGGGCCGAATACCAGTCGGCGGCGGGCGCCTCGCGCGGGTGCGCGCCCTCGCGCTCCAGCCGCTCGAGCACGTCGAGCATCGTCTGCACCGAGCACTTGAACAGGTGGTGCTGGTTGAGGAGGTAGCGCGGCTTCGTGCCCAGCTCGCCGCGCGCCAGCACCTCGCCGGCGTCGAGGTCTTCGGTCAGGCGCTGCACGACGTAGCCGCTGGTGTCGCGCCGCTCGAGCACTTCCCAGTAGCCGGGCGGGCCCCCGCGGTGCGTGCGGTTGTCGCCGTGGTGGAAGGACAGGATGCCGTGCTTCGCCGCCTCCAGGATTGCGCCGCGCAGGATGCCCGAGCCCATGCGCAGGATCACGTCGAGGTTCCACGCCTTGATCGTGCGCACGTCCTCGTCCGAGAAGCGGTGCACGAAGCCCGAGGGCGACACGACGGGGCACAGCCTCAGGCGCTCGATGTCGCAGACCTCGCCGAGCGGCACCGTGACGAACAGCCGCTCGATTTCCGGATGGCGCCGCGCGAGCAGGCGCCGCTCGAGCCACACCGCGAGCCGGAAGGCGATCGAGCGCGCGAGCGTGCCGCGGCGCAGCGCCCGCCGCAGGCGCTCGGCGAGCGAGCGCCGCGGCAGCTCCTGCTGCAGGACGAGCGTGACCCGGTCGAGGCCCAGCCGGCGCACCAGCTCGGCGTCGAATCCGCGCAGCGAGTCGCCGTCGATCAGCAGCCCGATGCGCAGCATGCTCAGGCGCCCGCCGCGTGCCCCAGCGCGCCGGCGGGCCGCCCGCGCAACGCCGCCTCGAACGCATCGAGGTACGGCGCGAGCACCCGCTCCTCGCCGTGCTCGCGCGCCATGTAGGCGAGGCTGCGCTCGCTCGCCGCGCCCCAGGCGGTTTCGTCCTCGAGCAGGTCGCGCACCGCGCCTTCGAGCCCGGCGGGCGAGCGAGCGGCGACGCCCAAGCCCTCGCGCTCGATCACGCGGTCCGGGTCGATAAGCGTCACCACCGGCACGCCCCGGATCCAGGCCTGCAGGTACGAATTCGGGAAGCCTTCGATCTCCGAGGTATTCACCAGCACCCTGGCCCGGCCGTACAGCGCATGGGTTTCCCGGTAGGAGAGGCGGCCGTGAATGAACAGGTTGGCCATGCCCGCCGCCGCCAGCTGCAGCTCCCGGTACAGGGCTTCCTGGCCGGGCGCGGCTCCGCCCACCATGTGGAACCGGGTTGCCGGCAATGCCGCGGCGAGCTCGACGACCCGGTCGGGACGCTTCACGCGCCGCATGCTGCCAACCCAGAGCACGTCGATGTCGCGTCCCCCGGCCGGCAGCGCCGGCTCCACGAGCATGCGCGCGACGCGGGTCGCGATTCCGTAGTTGCGCGCCATCATGCGCGCCTGGGCGGCGCTCTGCACCAGTACGGTGTCGGCGCGCCGCAGCCCGAAGGCGTAGAGCCGGCGATCGCGCGCGAATCGCACCATCAGGCGCGACGGGTCGCAGTCCGCGTCGCTCGCGCTGCGGAACACGAAGCGCCTGCGGTGTTGGCGGCAGAACAAAGCTGCCAGACCGACCTGCATCCCGGCTTCGCTGACGTAGTAGAGCTCGGCGTCCGCGCGCGCGAGCGCCGACCACATCCCGGTCCAGCGCGGGTGGATGAAGCGCAGCACCGGCAGCCCGGCGCCGGGGCGGCAGGTCTTGAAGACCCGTATGCCGTCCCATGCGGCGCCGTCCGGCTGGCCGTAGTCTTCTACTGCCATGCTGATGTCGTGTCCGCGGCGCGCGAGCGCCCGCGCGAGCAGGGTCTGCTGGACCGCTTCGCCGCCGATGGTGTGCGCGCCGTATTCGGCGGCCAGGACCGCCAGGTTCGTAGCGCCGACGAAGCAGATCTTCATCTCGATCCCGCCACCGCCATGGGACGCGTGCCGGCGCCGCGCTCGGCGCGGCCCAGGGCGCAAGCGTCCCAGCGGTAGGACCACAAGCCGTGCAGCCACGCCCCGAGCTCCTCCGCCATGGCGGCCGTTGCCTCGCGGGAATCGAGCGTAGGAAAGCACGGGCCGGGAACGGCCGGCGCGCACATCAGCGCGGACGGCAGCGTGCGCGCGGGCGGCGCGCCCTGCGCGAGCGCGCTGCGTGCCTTGCGCCGCACGTAGGCGCGGTTGAGCGCCGCGCCCACGGGCGAGGGCAGCAGCAGCAGCGGGCCGTGGACGAGGTAGCGGAACGCCTCGCTCTGCGCCAGCGCGACGAGGTTCACCGAGCCCAGGGAGCCGAGCGCGCCGCGCACGAGGTTGCGCAGAGGCTGCCTGGCCGCGGCGTAGTAGCGCTCGCGCAGGGCGAGCGATTCGGCCTCGGCGAGCGAGTCCGCCGGCGGCCTCGCCAGGAGCCGCGTGTGCAGGTCGTAGAGGGTGCGCCAGCTCGATTGCGGCGCATCGAACAGGTTGCGCACGCCCGAGGGCTGATCCCCGCGCAGCAGGCCTCGCACCGCGGCGGCGACCGCTTCGATCGACACGGCGTTGGAAGGATTCTCGCCGCCGAACGGCAGCGCGAACGCCGGGTCCCGCACGCGCTCCAGCACGTCTCGCGACACCCACTGCGACGGGCCGTACACGTGTCCCAGGCGCACGACGTGGTGGTGGATCTGCCGCGCGCCGAACAGCCGCGCGGCGAGGCGCTCCTCGCGCAGCTTGTCGACCCCGTAGGACGAGTCGGGCCGCGGCTGCGCGAAGGTGCTGACGCGCGGATCGACGCACATGCCGTACACCGCCACCGAGCTGAAGTGCACCACCCGCCGCACGTCCGGCGCGGCCGCGATATTGCGCAGGATGGCCTCGTTCTGCTGCCGCGCGGTGGACGGCCAGCCCTTCGCCAGGGCGCAGTTGACGACCGCATCGCAGCCGGCGAGCGCCTCGCGGCTCGCGGCCGGGTCGGTCACCGAGCCGACGCGGATCTCGGCATCGGGCGCGCCGAGGAGCGAGGCGGCGAGCGCGTTGCGCACGAGGGCGACGACGTCGAGTTCCCTGTGGCGCGCGAGGCTCGCGACCAGCGCCGAGCCGACGCGCCCGCCCGCTCCGGTCACCGCGACGCGCATGCGTAGGCGGCGTCGATGAAGCGCGTGCCGAGCAGCGCCGAGGCCGCATCGACGAGCGACGGCACGCGCGAGCGGCACTGCTCGAGGAACGCGCGCCACTCCAGGTAAAACGGCTGGTAGAAGTTCGTGCCGCCGTCCGTGCCTTGCAGCGTGCACAGCGGGCTGTCGTCAGGCCCGAGCACCTCCACGGGCCTTGCGGCATCGGCGCCCAAGCGGATCGAGGCGTGCTCGCAACGGATGACCACGCCCGTATACAGATCCCGGAGCCGGCTGACGACGAAGTGCACGGGGACCGTCCCCGCGACGCCGGAGCGCTTCACGTTGGCCACCGCCTTTGCTTCCAGGTCGATGCCCCCGGCGCTCGTTAACGCCGCGCGCAGGCTGTCGAACGACTCCGCGCCGAGCACCTGGAACACCTGGTCCACCGTATGCGAGCCGGTTTCGATGAGCACGCCGCCGCCCGCCGCCGCCCGGTCGGCCTGGTACCACGAGCCTTCGCGTCCCGTCGTGCCCATGTGCGCCGCTTCGGCGGCCCAGACTTCGAGCACCGGACCGAACGCTTCGCTGGCGAGAGCGCGGCGCGCGACGCCCGTGGAGCGGAAAAAACGCCGCATCAGCCCCACGCCGACCTCGACGCCGGCGCGCGCGGCCTCGCGCACGATACCCAAGTGCTCCTCGGCCGAGGCCGCGAAGGGCTTCTCCGCGAACACGTGCCAGCCGCGCTCGAAGGCGAGCGCGAGCGCCTCGCGCCGCAGGCCGACGGGGATGGCGAGCAGGATCGCGTCGACGTCGGGACAGGCGCGCAGCTCGCCATAGGCGCGCGCGATGCCCCAGGCGCGCGCGAGCTTCTCGGCGCGCTCGCGCACTTGGTCGCAGAGCCAGGTGATCTCGACCCCCGGCATCTGAGCGAGGACGGGGAGGTGGCAGGCTTCGGCGACGCCGCCCGCGCCGACGATGCCGATCTTCACGGCGTTCGTTGCCATGCGGAAAGACTAAGGGCCCGGCTCTACGAGACTTCGGTGGGGCCTAGTCCGGTCGGACCATGCGCGGCGACGCGCGCCACGCCTCGCGCAGCGGCAGGTAGACGCGGCCCTTGAGGCTCGCCGGCGCGCTCCACTCGTACAGCCGTACCTCCTCGCCGCCGAAATCGCGCTTGAACCGGTTGATCCCCGCGCGCTCGGGCGTGGACTCGTCAGGAAACAACCCGCCCCAGTCGTAGCGCTCGAATACCATCGACTTCAGCTTCAGCATGTCATGCCAGTGCAGCCAGCGGTTCGCGCGCCCGACCAGCGCACGGAAATCGTTGTCCTGGCCGCGGAAGTGCGAGGCCGTGTACTGCAGACCCGCGGTCCCCGCGCACAAGACGTGCGCGTGCCACACGAGCGGCACGTCGCCGCGCAGCGCCACCGACAACATGAGCTGGCCCGCGTCGCAGGCCGCGCGCAGCCAGGCGCGGTCGCAGGGGCTGTGGCCCTTCTGGTGCGCGAAGGTGTCGAAGAAATCGGCGAATTCGGCGAGCCGCTGCTCGGGCTCGGTGGTGAATTCCAGGCGCAGCCCGTCCTTCGTGTCAGCCCGCCGGATCTTGTAGCGGCAGTCTTTTCCGAAGCGCTCGAGGATCTCCACTTCCTGCGGGGCGAGGTCGCTCACCATGGTGAGGAGCGGTGTCGCGCGCGTATTCGCAACCGGCGCGCGGCGGAAGCGGTACTGGAAGATGTCGACGCCGGCATCGGCGGGCGGCGCCTCGTCGAACCAGAGTTCGCCGTAGCTCGCGCCGCGCCCGGAAAGCAGGATCATGCCGGGTGCTCCGTGGGCCGCGCCATGTAGCGCCGGCAGCGCTCGCCGGCCGCCTGCAGCACGGCGGGATCCTCGAGCAGGCAGAGGCGCATGGATTTTTCGAGCCTATCGGGGCGGCGTTGGGCGCCACCCGCGCAGCGCTAAGCCGATCGGATCATGGGGCTGTTGCGTCACGTCGAACGCATCCACCGCTACTTGGGTGCGGCCGCTTTCCCGGGGTCGGGCGCAGGCCTCGTAGAACAGCTTGCGGGAATGGGTGCGGCCCTTGCAGTGCAGGCGCTCGTGCTCGGCGAGACACGCGTCGCCGCGGTGGTCAACCCGGACGTAGATGTCGCAGGTGTGCTCGCGGAGGGCGGCGCATCCGGCCACGACCCCGCCGCTGAATGGGCAGTAGCCGGCGACTTC
>DASTTC010000022.1:0-2200 GCA_035760345.1 Burkholderiales bacterium
GAAGCCAACGGCCTCGCCTTTCACGTTGCGCGTGCGGGCGAGGGACCGCTGATGCTGTTCCTGCACGGCTTTCCGGAGTACTGGGCGATGTGGCGGCCGCTGCTCGAGCACTTCGGCGCGCGCGGCTGGTGCGCCGCGGCGCCGGACCTGCGCGGCTACAACCTCACCGAGAAACCCGCCGCGGTGGAGGCGTATCGCGCGAAGCACCTGATGGCGGACGTGCTGGCGCTTGCCGCGCACTACTCGAAGGACAAGTGCGTGCTGGTGGCGCACGACTGGGGCGGCGCTGTGGCCTGGGGCGTGGCCATCGCGCACCCCGAGCGCCTCTCGAAGCTGGTGATGCTCAATTCGCCGCACCCGTACCTCTTCTGGCGCGAACTGTGCAACAACCCCGCGCAGCAGAAGGCGAGCGAGTACATGCGGTTCTTCCGCCTGCCCAAGGCGGAGAGAGTGCTGGCGGAGAACGGCTACGCGCGGCTGATGGCCTCCTTCGCCGACCTGCCCGAGGCGGAGCGCAAGGCGCTCGTCGAGGCGTGGTCGCAGCCGGGCGCGCTCACCGGAGGCCTCAACTACTACCGCGCGTCCCCTATGTATCCGCCCTCGCCCGACGACCCGGGCGCGAAGAAGCTGCAGCTCAAGCCCGAGGACTTCACGGTGAAGGTCCCCACGCTCGTCCTGTGGGGCGAGCGCGACACGGCGCTGCTGCCGGGGTGCGTGGAGGGCCTCGACCAGGTGGTCCCCGATCTCAAGCTGGTGCGCTTCCCGGATGCGTCGCACTGGATCGCGCGCGAGCAGACCGCCCGCGTCATCCGCGAGATCGAGGCGTTTACAATCCGGGCATGACCACCGCGCTGAAGATCCGCGACCTGGAGAGTCGGGTCGGGCAGGAGATCGCCGTGTCGCCCTGGGTGGCAATGCCGCAGGAGCGCATTGATCTCTTCGCCAAGGCGACCGAGGACTTCCAGTGGATCCACGTGGACCGCGAGAAGGCGAAGGGCTCGCCCTTCGGCACCACCATCGCGCACGGTTTCCTCACGCTCTCGATGCTGCCCAAGCTGACCGAGTCCACGTTCGTGTTCTCCGACCGCAAGATGGGCGTGAACTACGGCCTGAACAAGGTGCGCTTCACGGCACCGGTGCCGTCGGGCGCGAAGATCCGCGGCCGCTTCACGCTCTCGAAGTTTGAGAATCTGGAAGGTGGCGTGCAGACCACCTGGAGCGTGACGGTGGAACGCGAAGGCGGCGACAAGCCGGTGATGGTCGCCGAGACCATCAGCCGGCACTATTTCTGACCGTAGGGTGGGCCAATGGCCCACCAGGTGGTGGGCCATTGGCCCACCTTACATTGAAGGGGATTGAGATGGCGCAGCGCTGGAAGCACAAACCCCCCGGCTCCAACTGGGGCGAGTTCGGCCCCGACGACCGGCGCGGGCGCATGAACTACGTGACGCGCGAGAAGGTGCTCGAGGGCGTGGCCGAGGTGAAGCAGGGGATCTCGTTCTGCCTGTCGCTGCCGCTCGACTACCCGGGCGGCAACGTGCTCAACCCGCGGCGCAATCCGCCGCGCCTCGCACCGACCATCCGCGCCGGCAAGGCGAACTTCTGCTACCCGTTCGCCAACGAGGATCCACTGCTCACCGACGTGGTGAGCGACGACCAGGTGCTGCTCACGCTGCAGTACTCGTCGCAATGGGATTCGTTCGCGCATGTCGGCGGGCGGTTCGACGCCGACGGCGACGGCAAGCCCGAGATTGTGTTCTACAACGGCTATCGCCCCGGCGACGGCATCGAAGTCGCCCAGGAGAAGCCCGACGCGGAGCCCTGGGCGCGGTTCGAAGGCTCGCGCGCCGACGCGCTTGGCATCGACAACTTGGCCGAGCACGGCGCGCAAGGGCGCGGCGTGATGGTAGACCTGCACGCGCATTTCGGGCGCGAGAGGAAGGCCATCGGTTACGACGACCTGATGCGCGTCCTGGAAAAGGACAAGGTGGCGGTGGAGAAGGGCGATTTCGTGTGCTTTTACACCGGCTTCGTCGACGTGATCCTGGAATTGAAGAAAAACCCCGACCCCAAGCTGGTGCACAACACCTGCGTCGGGCTGGAGGGCCGCGACGACAAGCTCCTCAAGTGGGTGACCGACAGCGGCTGCGCTGCGCTCATCGCCGACAACTACGCCGTCGAGATCATCCCGTCGAGCCCG
>DASTTC010000023.1:0-2197 GCA_035760345.1 Burkholderiales bacterium
AACGCCCCCGGTTCGACACTTGCGTGTCCACCAGTTCGAACCCCAGCCCCGCCAGGGTCGTTTCCAGAATTCCTTCGAGCGCATTCGCCACAAACAAAAAATGGGCCGAAGCCCATCTCCCTGAAACGACTTGAAGTTTAACCGCTTTTCGCCACTTTCACAATCGCCGCCACGCTTTTCTCGTCCAGTTCGACCCATCGCCCCGGCCGCAAGTCCCGCGGCAATTCGACCGGACCGTAGCGCACGCGCAGCAGCCGGCTGACCTTGCGTCCGATGGCTTCGAACAGGCGCCGGACCTCCCGGTTGCGGCCTTCGCGCAAGACGACGCGATACCAGCGGTTGGCGCCCGCGGCGGCGCCGGACGGTTCGAGGCGATCGAAACGGGCGCTGCCGTCCTCGAGCTGGATGCCCGCAACGAGCTGTTCGCGCTCCTCGGGACGCAAGGCGCCAAGCACGCGCACGGCGTACTCCCGCTCGACCTCATAGCGCGGGTGCATCAAGCGGTTGGCGAGCTCCCCCGAGTCGGTCAGGAGCAGGAGTCCCGCGGTATTGATGTCCAGGCGCCCTACGGCAACCCACTTTGCGCCCGACAGCGGCGGCAACCGCTGGAAGACGGTGGGCCTGCCCTCGGGGTCCGAGCGCGTAACCATCTCACCATCAGGCTTGTGGTAGAGCAGCACGCGGGGTCGTGCGCCAGCGGGCTTCAGGACCAGGACCTTGCCGTCGAGCTCGATGACATCGACTGGACTCGCCCGCCCGCCCAGCGCGGCCACCGCACCGTTGACCTTCAACCGCCCCGCGCTGATCCAGGATTCGATCTCGCGGCGCGAACCCAGCCCGGCCGCGGCGAGCAGCTTCTGCAGGCGCTCAGCCGGCGGCGGGTTCGTTGGCGGCCTCGGGGATCACAGGGGCCGGCGCGGGCTCAAGTTCCAGGGTCTTGGCGACTTCTTCGAGGGGCGGCAGCTCCTGCAGCGAACGCAACCCGAGGTCGTCCAGGAACGTCTTGGTGGTGGCGTAGAGCGCGGGCCGACCGGGGGTCTCTCGATGGCCGACGGCATCGATCCAGCCTCGGTTCTCCAGCGCCTGGATGATCTGCGTCGACACCGTGACGCCGCGGATGTCTTCGATGTCGCCACGCGTCACGGGCTGGCGATAGGCGATGATGGCGAGCGTCTCCATCACCGCCCGCGAGTAGCGCGGCGGCTTCTCGGGCAGCAGCTTCTCGGCGAATGGCCGGAATTCGGGCCGCGTCTGGAAGCGCCAACCGCTCGCCAGGCTGGCGAGTTCCACCGCGCGGCCGCTCCAATCGTCGCGCAGCTCGGCGAGCAGATTGTTCAGCGTGTCGGCGGCCAGCTGGTCGTCGAACAGGCGGCGCAAGTCGGCCAGCGACAGCGGCTCCTGCGAGGCGAGCAGCGCGGCCTCGAGGATGCGCTTGGCTTCAGCGGGATTCGGCATGCGCCAATTTTACGTAGATCGGGGCGAAGCTCTCCGATTGCGTCAACTCGAGGAGCGATTCGCGGGCCAGCTCCAGCACGGCGAGCAGCGTCACCACCAGCACGGCGACCCCGCGCGCGGGGTCGAACAATTCACCGAACTCGAGCACGCGCCGCTCCTGCAGGCGACGCAGGATGCCGCTCATGTGCTCGCGCACGGACAGTTCTTCGCGCGACACGCGATGATGCGCCGACAGGCGCGCGCGATGCAGCAGCGTGCGCCAGGCCTCCGCCAGGTCCTGCGAGCGCACCTCCGGCAGCCGCTGCTCCACGATGCGTTCCACCCACACCGACACCGCGAGGACGTCACGACCCACTTGCGGCATCTGGTCCAGCGCCTGGGCGGCCTGCTTGATGCGTTCGTACTCGATGAGGCGCCGCACCAGTTCCGCGCGCGGATCCTCTTCGGTCTGCTGCGCTGCGGGCGACCGGGGCAGCAGCAGCCGCGACTTGATGTCCATCAGCGTCGCCGCCATCACCAGGTAGTCGCCGGCGAGCTCGAGGTTGGTCGCGCGCATCGCTTCGACGTACTCGAGATACTGGCGCGTGAGCGGGGCCATGGCGATGTCGAGAATGTCGAGGTTTTCCTTCCGGATCAGGTACAGCAGCAGGTCGAGCGGGCCCTCGAATGCCTCCAGGATCACCTCGAGCGCATCCGGCGGGATGTAAAGGTCCGCGGGAATCTCGATCAGCGGTTCGCCGTA
>DASTTC010000024.1:0-11570 GCA_035760345.1 Burkholderiales bacterium
TGGTGACCGATACCGGCTACGAAGTGCTCACCCAGTCGGCCGGCACGCCTCCCGAGCCGGCCCACGCCACCGGCGCCTGAGATGAGCGCAGTCCCCGCGCCATCCGAGCAGTGGCGCGCAGCGCTGCTCGCGGGAAGGGAGGCCTTGCGCCAGGACTATCTGCGGGAACCCTCGCCCGGTCGGCTGCTGCATGGCCATAGCCGCCTCATCGATCGCACGCTCAGAGCCCTGTGGCGTGCATTGCGGCCTGGCACGAACGCTGCGCTTGTGGCCACTGGAGGCTACGGTCGGAGTGAGCTGTTCCCCTATTCCGACATCGACGTACTCGTACTGCTTGCGCACGATCCCCGAGCCCCGCAAAGGAGCCGCCTGGAGCGGCTGGTGGGCATGTTCTGGGATGTGGGCCTCGAAGTCGCCCACAGCGTACGCACCGTACCGGAGTGCGTGGAGGCGGCGGCGAGCGACATCACCGTACAAACCGCCCTGCTCGAAGCCCGGTTCCTCGCCGGCAATCGCGCGCTCTTCGGGCGCCTGACCTCCGCCGTCGCGCAGCAACTTGACCCGCAAACGTTCCTGAAGGACAAGACCCTGGAACAGGAACAACGCCACGCGAAGCACCAGGACACGGCCTATGCCCTGGAGCCAAATCTCAAGGAAGCGCCGGGCGGATTGCGGGACCTGCAGACCATTCAGTGGATCGCCCGCGCCTGCGGGCTGGGCAACCGGTGGCGCGATCTGCAGGGACACGGCCTGCTCCTCGGCGCTGAGGCCGCACAGGCGGCACGGCGCGAGCACCTGTTGCAGGACCTGCGCATCCGGTTGCACTACATCGCCGGTCGTCGCGAGGATCGTATCGTCTTCGACTACCAGACCAGCCTGGCCGAGCAATGCGGCCACCGTGGCACGCCGACCCGCCGTCCCAGCGAGCAGCTGATGCAGCGCTACTACACGACGGCAAAAGCGGTTACCCAGCTGAACAGCATACTGCTGCAGAACCTGGAAGCGCGTCTCGTTGGCGAGCCCGGGCTGACGTCGCAACCGCTGAACGAGCGCTTCCAGGTGCGTGGCGAGCGCTTGGCGGCCTGCGACGAAGAGCTGTTCGAGCGCGAGCCGCGCGCCATCCTGGAGAGCTTCGTGCTGCTGCAGCAGCACCCCGAGCTGCGGGGCATGACCGCGGCCACGCTGCGCGCGCTGTGGCGAGCGCGATCGCGCGTCAATGGCCGCCTGCGACGCGACCCGGCGGCGAAGCTCCTGTTCCTGCATTTCCTGCAGCAGCCGCGCGGCATCGTGCATGAGTCCCGGCGCATGAACCAGTACGGCATCCTCGGGCGCTACCTCCCGGAGTTCGGCCGCATCATCGGCCAGATGCAGCACGACCTGTTCCACGTCTATACGGTGGATCAGCACATTCTCATGGTGGTGCGCAACCTGCGCCGCTTCACCATGCCCGAATTCGCACACGAGTTTCCGTTGTGCAGCCAGTTGATGAGCGGCTTCGAGCGACACTGGCTGCTGTACGTCGCGGCGCTGTACCACGACATCGCCAAAGGCCGCGGCGGCGACCATTCGCACCTGGGCATGCAGGACGTGCGTGCCTTCTGCCGGCGGCATGCGCTTTCCAGGGAAGATACCGAGTTGGTGGCTTTTCTGGTCGAACACCACCTGAGCATGTCCGGTGCGGCGCAAAAACTGGATGTGCACGACCCCGGGATCGTGGCCGCCTTCGCCCGGACGGTCGGCACCGAGCGGCGCCTGGTCGCTTTGTACCTGCTCACGGTCGCCGATATCCGCGGCACCAGCCCGAAGGTGTGGAACGCGTGGAAGGCGAAGCTGCTGGAGGATCTGTTCCGCGCCGCCCGTCGCGTGCTGGCCGGGGACGCGCTGCCCCTGGATGCAGCGTTAGCCGAGAAACAGGAGGAAGCGGCGCGCCTGTTGCGGCTCTATGCCCTGTCGGACGACGTCAAGGAGCGCTTCTGGGCGCAACTCGACACGCCCTACTTCCTGCGCCACGATGCCCAGGACATCGCATGGCAGACGCGTACCCTGCACTACCGGGTCGATGCCCGCACGCCCGTCGTGAAGGCACGGCTGGCGCCGATCGGCGAAGGCCTGCAAGTCATGGTCTACGTGGCAGATCGCGAAGGCCTGTTTGCGCGCATTTGCGGCTACTTCGAGCGTGCCGGATTCAACATCGCCGAGGCCAAGGTGCACACGACGCGGCACGGCTACGCCCTGGATACGTTCCTGGTGATGGGCCAGGGGCCCGGTGCGCACTATCGCGACATGCTCATGCAGATCGAGAAGGAGCTCGCGGACGAACTGGAGTCGCAGGCACCCTTGCCGGCATCGCGCGGCGGGCGGATGTCGCGTCGTGCGCGGCATTTTCCAGTATCGCCGGTGGTCGACCTGCGTCCCGACGAGCGCGGCGTCTACCAGGTGCTGTCCGTCGTCGCCAGCGACCGGCCCGGACTGCTGTATGGCTTGGCGCGCACCCTCACGCAGCACGGCGTGAGCGTGCACACGGCGAAAATCAACACGCTCGGCGATCGCGCCGAAGACGTGTTCCTGGTTTCCGGGGAGGCGCTGGCGCGCCCGAAGCTGGTGCTGCAGCTCGAACAGCAACTGCTGCGCGAGCTGGGCGTCAGTCCTCCGGCGGCAGCGCCTGTCCCGGAAACAGCTCCTCGATGAAGCCGAACTTGCGAAAGTCCCGCACGCGCATCGGATAGAGGATGCCGTCGAGGTGGTCGCACTCGTGCTGCACCACCCGCGCATGAAACCCCTCCACCGTGCGCTCGACACGCCGGCCCTGCGCGTCGTAGCCCGAATAGCGCAGGTGGCGGTAACGCGGTACCGCGCCGCGCATACCCGGCACCGACAGGCAGCCCTCCCAGTCCTCCTCCTGGTCCGAGGCGAGCGGCTCGAGTACCGGATTGATGAGCACCGTATCCGGTACCTCCTCGACCTGCGGATACCTTGGATTCGACTTCACACCGAAGATCACCACACGCAGTCCGACGCCGATCTGGGGTGCGGCAAGGCCTGCGCCGTTCAAGTGCGCCATGGTGTCGCGCAGGTCGGCGAGGAGTTCGTCCAGCGCCGGTGTGCCGAAGCGCTCGACCGGCGCGGCCACTTCGAGCAGCCGCGGATCACCCATGCGCAGCACCTCGCGGATCATCCCGCCACCAGCTGCTCGAGGATGCGCCTCACGCGCCCCATGGCTTCGGCCAGCACCGCCTCGATGCGCTCCAGTGGCACCGCGTGAGCGCTCTCGCCGCGGCCCGCGGCGAAATTCGCGCTCACCGCAATGGCCGCGTAATCCAGCCCCAGCTCGCGGGCCAGTGCGGCCTCGGGCATGCCGGTCATGCCGACGATATCGGCGCCGTCGCGCTCCATGCGGTTGATCTCCGCGGCGCTCTCCAGCCGGGGGCCTTGCGTGGCCGCATACGTGCCGCCATCGATGATCGACTCGCCGCAGCTGCGTGCCGCGGCCAGGATGCGCAGGCGTAGCGCCTTCGCATACGGCTCGGTGAAGTCGATATGGGTCACCGGCGCATCGGCTCCCTCGAAATAGGTCGAAGGCCGGCCCCAGGTGTAGTCGATGATCTGGTCGGGCACCAGCAACGCCCCCGGCGCCGCGTCGCCTCGAATGCCGCCGACCGAGGCAACCGAGATCACGGCGGATACCTTCTCTTCCCGCAGCGCCCACAGATTCGCGCGGTAGTTCACTTCGTGCGGTGCGATCGTGTGCCCGTAACCGTGTCGGGCCAGGAACACCAGGTCTTTGCCGCGAACGCGGCCGAAGGTCAATGCGCCGGAGGGCTCGCCGTAAGGCGTGCGCACCACCTTGCTCCGCGTGACCTCAAGGCTGGCAAGCTTGGAAAGTCCGCTGCCGCCGATGATGGCGAACATCAGGCGCCCCGCATGGCGCGGATCTCGGGCAGGTTGCGCCAGTAACCCTTGGCGTCCATGCCGCACCCGAACACGAAACGATCCGGTATGCGCAAGCCGACGAAGTCGGCCGTAATCGGTTTGGGGGCCGCCAGCATCTTCTCCACCAGCACGGCGCAAAGCACCTGCGCGGCGCCGCGCGCCGTGAGCTCGTCGCGGATCGCTCGCAACGTCTGGCCGCCGTCCAGGATGTCGTCGAGCACCAGCACGGCGCGGCCCCGCACGCCTTCCGGGGGAGCCACTCGCCAGGCAAGGCCCCCGCCCTGGGTTGCGGCTCCGTAGCGGGTGGCATGGACGTAGTCGAGATCGAGCGGGAAGCGCAGGTGCGGCAGCAGCTGTCCAGCGAACACGACTGCACCCCCCATCACCACCAGCGCCAACGGATAAGCATCGCGCAAGCGTTCGTCGATCTGGGTGGCGAGGCGCGCGATCGCCGCCTGGACCTCCGCCTCGCCGCAAACCAGGTCGGAATCGTCGAGGAATGCCCAGGCGCTCGCGGCGTCAGGCACGCCCGCGCTCTTCGAGATAGCGTGCGAACTCCGCGCCGACTTCCGCGTGTTTGAGCCCGAGCTCGACCGTCGCCTGCAGGTAGCCGATCTTGGAGCCGCAGTCGTAGCGGCGGCCCGAGAAGCGGTAGGCCATCACGCGCTCTTTGGGCAGCAGCGCGGCGATCGCGTCGGTGAGTTGGATCTCGCCGCCGCTGCCCGGTCGCACGGACGCGAGCTCGTCGAAAATGCTCGGGCTAAGCACATAGCGGCCCACGACAGCGAGCGTCGACGGCGCCTGCGCCGGTTTGGGCTTTTCGACAATGGCGCGGATCACGCTCAACTGCGCCTCGGGGTGCTCGGTGCTCACGATGCCGTAGCTCGCCGTCTGCGCGCGTTCGACCTCCATCACACCGAGGATCGAACAGCCTTCGGCGGCGAAGCGCTGCGCCATTTGCGCCGTCACCGGCGGCTGGGCATCGATCAGGTCGTCGGCCAGCAGCACGGCGAAAGGTTCATCCCCGACCACCGGCTGGGCGCATAGCACCGCGTGCCCGAGGCCCAGCGGCTCCGGTTGCCGGGTGAAAATGCAGCGGCATCCCGGCGGCAGCACGCCCTGCACCACCTCGAGCAACGCTCTTTTTCCTTTCGCCTCGAGGTCGGACTCGATCTCGTAGGCTTTGTCGAAGTGATCCTCGATGGCGCGCTTGTGGCGGCCCGTGATGAAGATCATGTCGGTAATGCCCGCCGCCGCCGCCTCCTCCACCGCGTACTGGATGAGCGGCTTGTCGACGATCGGCAGCATCTCCTTGGGGCTCGCCTTGGTGGCGGGCAGGAAGCGGCTACCGAAGCCGGCGACGGGGAATACGGCCTTGCGCAACGGACGCGGCATGTGGTTCAGAGTTCTTCCAGCGTGTCTTTGAGACCTTGTTGGTCCAGCACGGCGATACCCAGTTCGCGCGCCTGCTCCAGCTTGCTTCCCGGGTCCTTGCCGGCGACGACAAAGTCGGTGCTCTTCGATACGGACCCGGCGAGCTTGTGCCCCTTGGACTGTATCAGCGATTTGGCCTCGTCGCGCGTCATGCCGGGCAGCGTGCCGGTGAGCACGAACGTCTTCGCCGCGCGTGTCGCCGCCGCGCGTGGCTCCGCCTGCAGGCGCACGCCGCTGCGAGCGTCGGTCAGGCGCCGGATCACGTCCCGGTTGTGCGGTTCGTGCAGGAACTGGCGCACGCTTTCCATGATCTCCGGGCCGATTCCCTCGAGCGGCACGGGCAGGGGCGGTTCGCCGCGCCGCTTGCGCTTGGCGTTTTCCTTGCGCGCCGCCTCCTTCTGCGCCGCGATGCGATCCCAGTGCGCCTCGAGCAGAGCCGGCAGCGCGCCGAAGTGGCGCGCCAGGATCCTGGCCACTTCCTCGCCCACGCCCGGAATGCCCAGCGCGAAGATGAAGCGCCCGAGCGTCGCGTCGCGCGATCGCTCGATGCTCGCCAGCAGATTGCGCGCGGACTTCTCGCCCATGCGCTCGAGCGCGGCGAGCGGATTCACCTGCAGCCCGTAGAGGTCGGCGGGGTTCGCCACCATCTCCAGCTCGACCAGCTGCTCGGCGAGCTTGTCGCCCAGACCCTCGATATCCATCGCGCGGCGCCCCTTGAAATGCAGCAGCGCGCCGACGCGCTGCGCGGGGCAGTAGAGGCCACCCGTGCAACGCGTGGCCGCCTCGCCCGGCAGCCGCACCACCGGCGAGCCGCACACCGGGCAGCGCTCCGGCATGTGGAACTCGCGCACCCCGTCCGGCCGTTGCTCGAGGCGCACCGCCATCACTTCGGGGATCACGTCGCCAGCACGACGCACCACCACTGTGTCGCCGATGCGTACGTCCTTGCGGCGCAGCTCGTCCTCGTTGTGCAGCGTAGCGTTGGTTACCGTGACCCCGCCCACGAATACCGGCTTGAGACGCGCCACGGGCGTCAGTACGCCGGTTCGTCCAACCTGCACGTCGATGCCGAGGACCTCGGTCACCTGCTCCTCGGCGGGATATTTGTGTGCGAGCGCGAAGCGCGGCGCGCGCGCCACGTATCCCAGGCGCTCCTGCCAGTCCAGGCGGTTCACTTTGTACACCACGCCGTCGATGCCATAGGGCAGCTCGGTGCGCCGGGCACCCAGCCGGGCGTAGTAGGCCAGCAGCCCGTCCACGCCCTGCACCACCTCGCGGTCCGTGACCACCGGGAATCCCAGTGCCGCAAGGCGCTCCAGGATCCCGGCTTGCGTACGCCAGCGCGCGCCCGGCGCCGCGCCCACGCCATAAGCGTAGAAACGCAGCATGCGCTGCGCGGTGATACGTGAGTCGAGCTGGCGCAGGCTGCCGGCAGCCGCATTGCGCGGATTGACGAACTCCTTCAGGCCGGCATCACGCTGTCGCCGGTTCAGGGCGTCGAAGTCCCGGCTGAACATGAGGATCTCGCCGCGCACCTCGAGCTCACGCGTGTCCACGTCCTGCGGCAGGCGCAGGGGAATCGCTCCCACGGTGCGCAGGTTCGGCGTGACATCCTCCCCGCTCGCACCGTCGCCACGCGTCGCGCCCTGAACGAAGACGCCGTCGCGGTAGGCAAGGCTGACCGCGAGGCCGTCGAATTTCGGCTCCACCGCGTACTCGACATCCTCGACATTCAGCGATTCGCATGCGCGCCGATGGTAGGCGCGCACCTCGTCCTCGCTGAAGGCGTTCGACAGCGAGAGCATGGGCGTGCGGTGCCGCACTGCGGCGAATGCGGCCAACGGCGACGCGCCGACGCGTTGCGTCGGCGAGTCAGGCGTGACGAGCTCTGGATGATTCGCCTCGATGCGCTGCAACTCAGCGAACAGGCGGTCGTACTCCGCGTCGGTGACCTGCGGGGCGTCCTGCGCGTAGTACAGGCGGTTGTGGCGCGCGAGGACGTCGCGCAGCTCGGCGGCGCGTTGGCGTGGGCCCGTGGAACCGGCCATGCGTCAGGCGAAAAGGCGCAGTGCCGAGGCTCCGCCGGGAGCTATGCCACGCGCCTCGAGGGTGCTGCCCACCGCGTCCAGCTGCGCCCTGATCGCGGCAAGCGAGCGCTCGTCGAGAGCGTGCGCATTGTCGTCGACGAGGGTGCCTCCGTGGCGCGCGCACAGGTCGCGTGCATACACCACCATGGCGTCGTAGGCGCGGCGCATCTCGGGCGTTCGCGGCACGTCCAGCGACAGGACGCATCCACCGTCGTCGCGACGCTCCACGCCGATGGACGCCGGTGCCGTGGGGAGGTCCGTTTGGGCAAGCGTCTGCCCGGGTTGCGGCACGACATGCAGGACCACCTGGATGTCGGCATCCGCGCAAAGTTGGTCCAGTTCGCTCGCGGTCGCGAGTGCCTGCCGCGTTTCGGGGGCCGCGACGCTGGCGCCGATCTGCGCGGCGAGCGTGTCCACCGCGCCCCGGAACTCGATCAACTCCGCCTCGGACACCGGCCCGGTGCGCGTCGCCAGCTGTAATGCCACGCGCACCGCGGCGCAACTGCCTGCCGCGGCGAGCGGCCGCCACGCTTCGCGATCGGCGCTTGCGGCGAGCAGGGACCGCCCCGCGAACCGGTGCTCGTAAGGCGCCCAGTAGGTCGCCACCTCGGCGGCGGAAACCGCCTGGCGCAGCGAGAGCTCGATGACGTAGTCCAGTCTCGCATCGGGCAGTGCCGCCAGTTCGGGCGGTGGCGCGCGACGCGGTGAGCCCTCGAAGCGGGGTTCCTGGCGTTGCGCGGCGCCCTCCATGAGCACATCGTCGTGGGCAGACCGGAATGCCAGGTCCGCCGCGCGCCGCGCTCGACGCTCCTGCACCGCGTTGTAGGCGAATATGCCGCCCACCACCAGTATTCCGACCGCCAGCAGGCCGATCTGCAGGTCGCTCATGGCCTCAGGCGTCGGCCGGCCCGCCGCGGTCAGGCGGCGAGCTCCTCCCGGATGCGCAGCGCCTCTTCGATGTCCACCGCCACCACGCGGGACACGCCGGATTCCGGCATCGTGACACCGATCAACTGCGCTGCCATCTCCATCGTGATCTTGTTATGGCTGATGAACAGGAACTGCGTCTGCGCGGACATCTTGCGCACCAGGTCGCAGAAGCGCGCGGTGTTGGAGTCATCGAGCGGCGCATCCACCTCGTCCAGGAGGCAAAACGGCGCCGGATTCAGCTGGAACAGCGAAAACACCAGCGCGATCGCGGTGAGAGCCTTCTCGCCGCCCGAAAGCAGGTGGATGCTGGTATTGCGTTTGCCTGGGGGATGCGCCATCACCTGCACGCCGGCATCGAGGATCTCCTCGCCCGTCATGAGCAGGCGGGCTTCGCCGCCGCCGAACAGCACCGGGAACAGCGACCCGAAGTGCCGGTTCACGCTGTCGAAGGTCTCGCGCAGCAACTCGCGCGTCTCGCGGTCGATGCGGCGAATCGCGTCCTCGAGCGTCTGCACCGCCTCTTCCAGGTCTGCGGCCTGCGCATCGAGAAAGCCCTTGCGTTCCTGGCTGGTCTTGAGCTCCTCCAGCGCCGCGAGGTTCACGGCGCCGAGTTCGCCGATGCCCTGCGCGAGCCGAGTGATTTCCGATTGCAGGCCCGCAGGCCGCGGTGCGCCTTGTGCTTCCAGTGCGAGGCGCTCGTCATCGGCGCCCGCTTCGCGCAGCTGCCCTTCGAACTGGTCACGGTTGATCTGCGCGGCCTGCTCCTTGAGCCGCAACTCGCCGATCCGCTCTCGCAGCGGCGCAAGCCGCGCCTCGACCTGCAAGCGCTCCTCCTCCAGCGAGCGCAAGGTGCCCGCCGCCGCCTCGACCGCGTCGCGCGCCTCGGCCAGCGACTTCTCGCAGATGATCCTCGCCGCGACGGCCTCCTCCAGGCCGGCGCGCACCGTCGGCACAGGATCCACCGCCAGCTCCGTGTTCAGTTTGCCGAGCTCGACCTCGGCACGCTCGATCTGCTGATCGATGAGCCGCACGGCAGCATCGATCTCGGCGATCTTGCCGGCACATTCGCGTTCGCCGAACACCGCGTCCTGCGACTCCCGCTGTGCCTCCTGCAACGCCAGTCGCTGTGCCGCGAGCGCGGTTTCCGCCTCCCCATAGCCGGCACGCACGGTTTCCAGTTGCGCGCGCGCGGCAGCGATTTCCTCGCCGATACGCTGCACCTGCGTGCCGGCCTGCGCGCGCTTGCTTTCGTCGCGCTCGGCATCGCGCGCGAGTTCGGCCAGCTCGCTGTCGATCTGCGCGCGGCGCTCCTGGTATCGCTCCTCGGCCTGCTGCAGCTTGAGTAGCTCGATCTGCAGTTCATGTCGCAGGTGCTGGCGCTCGGACAATGCGTCGCGCGCGGCCTCCAGCGCGTGCTGCCGCAGATTCAGCGTGTGTGCGGCGCGCGCATCGTTGTCGCGCGCCTCGGCCACGCGGCGGGCCAGTTCACCCACCCGGCCTTGCAGGGATTCGATCTCCGCCTGCCGGGCGAGCAAACCCGCGTCCGCGGGATCCGGCGCATGGAACAGAACCGTGTGGCGCGTGTACTGGTGCCCTTCCCGGCTCACCAGCACCGCTCCAGCGGGCAACGCCTCGCGCTGCGCCACCCTTGGCGCGCCTTCGCACACGAACGCATGCGCCAACCAGTCGGACAGCGCGCCGCCGAGATCCGGGCTGGCCGCATGCACTTTCCCGGCCAGGGCTGCGTAACCCGCCGGAACCGGTGCCGCCGATGCCACGCCGCGCCTGAATGCGCCTGCTTTCACCGGCGGCACGTCGCCCGCCACGGACTGGAGGCGATCCGCGTCGGCGACATCGAGCGCATGCAAACGCTCGCGCAGTACCGACTCGACCGCCACTTCCCAGCCTGGCTCGATGCGCACCTGCTGCCATAGCCGCGGCAACGCGCTCAATCCATTGCGCTCCAGCCAGTCGCGCAGCGGCGCATTGTCCTCCGCCGCCGCTTGAATCTGCTCCAGGGTCGAGAGCTGCGCTCGCAGCGCCGCATGCTCATGCGACGTCGCCGACAGAGCGCTCGCCGTGGCAGCGCGCGCCGCTTCCAAGGCATCGCATTCCCCTTGCAAGGCATTCAGGCTGTCCTCTGCCTGCGCGACGGCGGCTTCGCTTTCCCCACGCCGGGCCTCGTGGGACGCGCGGGCCTGGCCGCCGGGCTGCTGCAGGGATTGCCGCTCCGCCTCGAGACGTTCCTGGCGCTGTGCAAGCGATTGCAAGGCGCGTTCCAGGTGTGCCAGATTCGCCCGTTCCAGCTGGACGCGATTCTCCGCGCGCAGCAATTGGCTGCGCGCCTCGCTTAGCTGTTCCTGCGCCTGGCGGAACCGGTGCTCGGCCTCGGGCAGTTTCGCGCCTTCCGCCTGGGCACGCTCGCGCGACTCGGCCACACGCTGGCGCGCGCCGCCGGCGCGGCCCGCCCACAGGTGCAGCGCCTGCGTGAGCTGTGCCCGCTGCTCGCGCCAGGCGCCCAGCTGAGTGCGACGCTCGGCATACTGCGCCTCGAGCCGCTGCCGCGTCTCCTCCACATGGCGCAGCTCGGACTCGAGGCGCGCAACCTCCGCATTGGCCCCATAGAGCGCCGCCTGCGCGGCGTTCATGGTGTCGCCCGCAGCGTAATGCGCCGCACGCGCTGTCTCGACGCGGCTCTCGACCTCCCGCAGCGCTGCGGTCTCGGCTTCCAGCGCGTTTGCCTGCCGGGCAATCTCCTGCGCATGCCGTGCGCGCTCCGCGGCCGCGTCGCGCCGACGCAGGAACCACAGCAGCTGCTGCTTGAGCTGCAGCTCCGAGTGCAGCTCCTGGTAGCGAGAAGCGATCTTCGCCTGCGCTTGCAGCTTCTCGATCTGCGCACCCAGCTCCAGCCGGATGTCGGTGACGCGCGACAAGTTCTCGCGCGTGCCGGCGAGGTGGTGCTCGGTCTCCCGGCGGCGCTCCTTGTAGCGCGAGACGCCCGCCGCCTCCTCGAGGAACACGCGCAGCTCGTCGGGCTTGGCCTCGATCACCCTGGAGATCATGCCCTGCTCGATGATCGCGTAGGCCCGCGGCCCAAGCCCCGTGCCGAGGAACATGTCCGTGATGTCGCGCCGGCGCACGTGCTGGTTGTTGATGTAGTAGGCCGAGTCGCCGTCGCGCTGCAGCACC
>DASTTC010000025.1:0-7427 GCA_035760345.1 Burkholderiales bacterium
TCCGCGGTTTCCTTGATCAGCGGCCCCCACTGCGACTTCATGCGGTCGGCGGGCGTCGATAGCGACAGCGCGGCGATGAGCTGTCCGCCGTCGTCGCGCACGCCCGCGGCCACGCAGCGCACGCCGAGTTCGGCTTCCTCGTTGTCGGTGGCCCAGCCCTGGCGCTGGGTGCGCTCCAGCTCGCGCTCGAGCAGCTGCAGGCTGGTGAGGGTATTGCGCGTGTGCGAGGCGAGCCCGGTGCGCTTGGCGTACTCGCGCAGGCGCGCGAAGCCGTCCTCCAGCAGAAAGAGCTTGCCCGCCGCGGTGATGTGCAAGGCGGCGCGCGCGCCGATCACGTGCACCACGCGCATCGCCGAGCGGCCGGATGAGGTGCGCTCCACGTACACGATTTCGTCGTCGTGGCGCACCGAGAGGTTCACCGTCTCGCCGGTGTGGGCGTGCAGTTCGCGCATCACGGGCAGGGCCAGCTCCCGCACGCTGATGCGCGAGCGCACCTTGTTGCCCAGTTCGAGCAGGCGCATGCCGAGGCGGTAGCTGCCGGGGTCGACGCGGTCCACGAGGCGTCCGCCGGCCATCGCCGAAAGGATGCGGTGCGCGGTGGAAGGATGCAGCCCGGCATACTGCGCGACCTGCTTGAGTCCGAGCGGCTCGGGATGCTCGCCGAGCACGTCCAGCAGCTTCATCATCCGGTCGATGACCTGGATCGGGCCCTTGGTGGCGTCTTTGGCGGCCATGCGCCCCGGATTCTATCTCACCATGTGAAATGCGCGTGCTAACATCCGCGCGCATGCCCGTGGTGACGAACATCGCAGACCTGCGCCGCATGGCGCAGAAGCGCGTGGCGAAAGCCGTGTTCGACTATGTCGACCGCGGCTCCTACGACGAGCAGACGATGCGCGCCAACCGTGCCGACCTCGAGGCGCTGCATTTCCGCCAGCGCGTGGCCATCGACGTCGACCAGCGCTCCACGCGCAGCACGATGGCGGGGCAGGCCGTGTCGATGCCGGTGGCGATCGCGCCGGTCGGGCTCACCGGGCTCAACTGGGCCGACGGCGAGATCCTGGGGGCGCGCGCGGCCGAGAATTTCGGCATTCCGTTCACGCTCTCCACCATGTCGATCTGCTCGATCGAAGACGTGGCGGGCGAAGTCGCCCAGCCGTTCTGGTACCAGCTGTACGTGTTTCGCGACCGCGGCTTCGCCGCTTCGCTCATCGAGCGCGCCAAGGCGGTGAAGTGCTCGGCGCTGGTGATGACGCTCGATCTGCAGATCCAGGGCCAGCGCCACATGGACCTGAAGAACGGCCTCACCGTGCCGCCGCGGCTCACGCCCGGCACCGTGCTCGACGTGATGACCAAGCCCGGCTGGGTCATGAACGTGCTCACGGGCAGGCGCAAGTCCTTCGGCAACCTGGAGGGCCGCATTCCCGCTGCCAACACGCTGACGACCCTGGGGCAGTGGATCGCCGGACAGTTCGATCCGACGCTGTCCTGGAAGGACGTCGAATGGGTGAAGAACCTGTGGGGCGGAAAGCTGATCCTGAAAGGGATCCTCGATCCCGAGGACGCGAAGATCGCCGCTGCCACGGGGGCGGATGCCATCGTGGTGTCGAACCACGGCGGGCGCCAGCTCGACGGCACCGTGTCCTCGATCCGCGCACTGCCCGAGGTGGTGCAGGCGGTGGGCGGGCGTACCGAGGTCTGGTTCGACGGCGGCATCCTCTCGGGGCAGGATGTGCTGCGCGCGCTCGCGCTGGGTGCGCAAGGCACGATGATCGGCAAGGCTTTCGCCTACGGCCTGGGCGCGATGGGCGAAGCGGGCGTCACCAAGACGCTCGAAATCCTGCACCAGGAACTCGACGTCACCATGGCCCTGTGCGGCCTGAAGGACGTCAAGGACGCGAGCCCGGCGATCCTGCGCGGCGTTTCGCTCTAGCCGCGAATCTTCCCGGCGCGACCGCGTCCGCCAGCGGCCCTTCCAGCGGCAGCGGCTCGCCGTCCATCAGGCTGGCGAGCAACTCCGCCCCCATCCCCGCCCACAGCAGGCCGCGCGAGCCGTAGGCGAACGCCCCGTAGAGGCCGGGCGCGTCCAGCGCACCGACGAGCGGCAGGCGATCGCGCGCCACGGTGCGGAAAGCGACGCGGCCCTCGAGCTTCGTCGGGTCGAGCCCGCGCGCGGCGCCGGGCACCAAGCGCTCCAGCCGCTCCAGGTTGCCGGCGTGGCTGTCGGAACGAACGGCCTGGTCCTCGTCGTCAAGGTCGAAGCTCGCCCCGGCCACCGAGATCCCGTCGATGGCGGGGAGCACCATCCCGCCCCGCAGCAACACGGTTTTCAGCGCCAGCAGCGGCGGCAGGTGCGTGAGCTGGCCGCGCACGCGCCGCAGGCGAATGTGCTTCGAGGGCGCGAGGCGCAGCGCGTCGCCGGCGTTGGCGAGCACCACCGCGCCCGCTTCGGCGATCGCCTCGCCTTCGCGGTCGCATACGCGCCAGCGCACACCCGCCTGCTCGAGCGCCGCGACTTCGCGACCGTAAAGCAGCCGCGCTCGGGAGCGCGCGATGAGGGCGCCCGCCAGGCTCGCCGGCCGGATCCAGCCGCCTTCCGGAAACCACAGCCCGCCCGCCGCCAGCGTCACGCCGGCGCAGGCGCTCGCCTTGCCGGCATCGACGTACTGCGCGTATTCGGGCGCCAAGGCGAGCGCCGACGCCGCGGCGCGCTGCGCGGCAGCCTCGCGCGCATCGCGCGCCAGCTGCAGCACGCCGCAGCGCTGCCACTCGGGCGCCGCGCCGATGGCATCCAGTTGACGCCAGTGCTCGAGCAGCCAGCTGAAGGCGCTGCGCGTGAGGCGCGCGATGTGGCTGTCGTCGCCCGTCACGATCGGATGGAAAGCGCCCGCGTGATTGCCCGATGCCTCGAGTGCCGGCGCGTGGTGGCGCTCCACCAGCGTCACGTCCCAGCCGCGCGCGGCGAGCCGCTCGGCGGCCGCGGCGCCGGCGATGCCCGCGCCGATCACGACGGCGCTGCGCTCGGCAAGCGGCGCCGGCGCGGCGCGCAGCGCGCGCTGCGGCACGAAGCGCGCCACCAGCATCTCGCTCTTGCGGGCGAAGCCGCGGCGCTTCTCGGCCGCGAAGCCCGCCGCGCGCAAGCCGTCGCGGACCGCGGCGGCCACGCTCCAGGTGGCCGCGGTCGCGCCCGGTGCGGCGAGGCGCCCGAGCGCGCGCAGCAAATCCGGCGACCACAGGTGCGGATTCTTCGCCGGTGCGAAGCCGTCGAGGAAAAAGGCGTCGGCCGCGAGGCGCAGCTGCGGCACCAGTGCCGCCGCATCGCCGAAGGCGAGCGTCAGCACCACGCTACCCTCCTCGAACTCCAGGCGGTGCAGGCCCGGCACCAGCAACGGCCAGGCGCTCCTCAGCTCCTCGGCGAGCGGCGCGAGTGGCGCGTGCGGCGTGTGCAGCACCGCCAGGTCCTGCGCCGTAAACGGGTGCTTTTCCACTGAAACGAAATGCAGTCGCGCGCAACGCTGCGGATCCTCGCGCCATGCCTGCCAGGTGGCGAGGAAGTTCAGGCCCAGCCCGAAACCGGTCTCGAGCAGGGTGAAGCTGCGCGCGCCGCCCCAGCGCTCGGGCAGCCCGTTGCCGCCGAGGAACACGTGCTGCGCCTGGGCCACCCCGCCGTCGGCGCTATGGTAGAGGTCGTCGTAGGCGGGCGAGTACGGCGTGCCGTCGGCGGCGAAAGCGAGGCGCGCGGGGATCAGGGGCTCGGGCACCCCCTATTGTGATGCAGTGATGCCGCCGTCGAGGTACAGGATTTGCCCGGTGACGTAGTCCGAAGCGGGTGAGCAAAAGAACAGCGCCGCACCCACGCAGTCCGCGGGTTCGGCCACGCGGCCAAGCGGGATGCGCTCCTCGAGCCAGGCGCGCGTTTTCGGATTCTTCAGCCAGTGCGAGCCCATCCTCGTGCGCACCACCGTGGGCGCGATGCCGTTGACGCAAATGCCGCGCCGTCCGAGCTCGGCGGCATGCTGGCGGATGAGCATCGCGAGGCCGCCCTTGGTCGAGCAGTACGCCGAGTAGCCGCGCCCGCGCAGGCCGAGCTGCGCGCGCACCGACAGCAGGTGCACCTGCTTGCCGCCGCGCTTCTGGCGTTTCGCCACCGCCTGCGCGAGGAACATCGCCGCGCGCAGGTTGGTGCGGTAGATCGCGTCGAACGCCTCCTCGGTCACGTCGGCGAGCAGCTGCTCGCGCTGCATGCCAACGCAGTTCATCAGGATGTCGATGCGCCCGAGCGCCGCCACCACGCGGCGGATGGCGGCGACGTCCTCGACATCGAGCGCCACGCCCTTCGCGCCGTGGCCAAGCTTGCCGGCGAGCGCCGCGGCCTTTCTCGCGTCGCGCCCGGCGACGACGACGCGCGCGCCGGCGCCGGCCAGGCCGCGGCAGATCGCCGTGCCGATGGCGCCGTAGCCGCCCGGCACCAGCGCCAGCCTTCCCGTGAGGTCGAACAACGCCATCCTCAATCCATGATCACGCCGCCGTTGAGGTCCACGATCTCGCCGGTGATGAAGCCGGCGAGCGGGTGCACCAGGAAGCGCACGACGTGCGCGAACTCCTCGGGCTCGCAGAAGCGCCCGACGGGAATCTGCGCCAGCACCGCCTTGCGCTGCGCCGCGCTCAACTGCTCGGTGACCATCGGCGTGTTCACGTAGGCGGGGGAAATGCCGTTCACGGTGACGCCGAAGCCCGCCAGCTCGCGCGCGAGCGAAAAGGTGAGCGAAGTGAGCGCGCCCTTGGAAGTCGAGTAGGCGGTGCCCGCGGTGAGGCCGCCGGTCTTGGCGGCGAGCGAGCAGGTATTCACGATGCGGCCCCAGCGGCGCTTTTTCATGCCCGGGATCACCGCGCGCGACAGATAGAACGCGCCGTCGAGATTGGCGGCGAGCACGCGGTGCCATTCCTCCGGCGTGGTCGCTTCCGACTTGTTGTTCGAGAGGATCCCAGCGTTGTTGACGAGGACGTCCACGCGGCCGATGCCGCGCACGGCCTTTGCCACGGCCTGCGGGTCCGAGATGTCGCAGACGATGCCGTTCTTGTGCGGCTTCACGTCGATTCCGACGACCTCGAGGCCGTCGGCGGCGAGCGCCGCAGCGACGGCGCGGCCCATGGTGCCCGCCGCGCCAGTCACCACGGCGGTCCTGCCCTGCAGTCTAGTTTTCAAGCGCGGTCTTCTTGCCGAAGAGTCCCCGGGCCCTGAAGGTTACCAGTGCGATCAGCAGCAGGTACATCGAGAGCAGCGACCACTCCGAGGCGTAGGCGCCGGTGAGGCCGACCACGATGCCGACCATGATGCCGGCCACCACCGCGCCCCAGAAGCTGCCGACGCCGCCCAGCACGATGATGAGGAAGGCCGGCACCACCGCATCCACGCCCATGTGCGGGCGCACGCCCCAGATCGGCGCCATCACGATGCCGGCCACCGCGGCGAGCGCGGTGCCCAGCGCGAACACGAACAGGCGCAGCTTGGGCAGGTTGATGCCCAGCGCGCGCACCATCTCGGAATCGTGTGCGCCCGCCTTGATCATCGCGCCGTAGGGCGTGCGCTCGAGGAACAGCCACAGCAGCAGGATCATGCCGATCGCCGCGAGGCAGGCGAACAGGCGGTACTTCGCGTAGATCAGGCCGCCGATGAAAAGCGGCCCCGTCAGATCCGCCGGCACCTGGAACTGCTGCTCGTTTGAGCCCCACACGAGCCGGATCATCTCCTCGATCACCAGGGCCGCGCCGAAGGTGAGCAGGAGGCCATACAGCGCGTCCTTGCCGTAGGTGCGGCGCATGCACAGCTCCAGCAGCATGCCGAACGCCCCCACCACCAGCGGCGCAAGCAGGAACGCAATCGCGTAGCTCAGCTTCCAGCCCATCAGCGTGATGGCGACGTAGGCGCCCAGCGCGAACAGCGACCCGTGCGCCAGGTTGATCACCTCCATCACCCCCACGATGAGCATGAACCCCAGGGCGATCAGCGCGAACAGCAGCCCGAGGCTCACCCCGTTGAGGAGGTGAGGGAGGAGGTTGGCGAGGAAATCCAACGCCTACTGCTCGTACGAGGGCGTCTGCGCGTAGCTCTCCAGCTTGCAGGACTTCGGCGCGTCGGCGTCGAGGACTTCCTTCGGGTCGGCTTGCGACAGGATCTTGAAGATGTCGTCCTTTTCCGCGGGCTTGTCGTTGTAGCTCGCCATGTAGATGGTCTGCTGGCACTGGTGCGTGGCCGGGTCGATCCACGCATCGTGGTGTTGCATGCGGTCGACCGCGCTCATGCGCCGCCCTTCCATCTTCTTGATCACGGCGAGGTTGTTGGTGCTGCCGGCGTCCTGCACGCAGCGCAGCAGCTCGCGCGTGGCGACGTAGCCGTTGTAGTACACGTTGCCCGGCACGCGGATCGCCATGCCCGGGAAGGTCTTCTGGTACTTGGCGACGAACTCCTTCACCCCCGGCAGGTCGAGGCGGTAGTACCAGGAGGTGCCGAAGTTGCCGAAGATGGCGTCCGGCCCCAGGCCGTAGACGTCGGGCCAGTCCTGCTGGTTGTTGATCCAGCCGAAGGCGCGATCCAGGCGCGCCTGCACCACCTGCTGGCGCAGCGCCTTCTGGTCGTCGCCGCCGACCGCCGCGGCCACCACCGCCGGCTTGATCTGCTGCAGCTTGAGGAGATAGGAGCTGAAGTCGCGCGTGTTCTGCGGCACCAGCAGCTCGTCGATCACCTTGCCGCCGTTCGCCTCCAGCAGCCCGCGCGTCGCCTTGGAAGTGTTGTGCCCCCAGACGTAGTCGTTGGTGAGCAGCACCCAGTTCGGGCCGAAGGTGCGGATCGCGTTCTTGACGATGGCGTGCGCGAAATTGGTGCCGTTGCCGTCCCACACGAACTTCACGCGGTGGCAGTCGCGGCCCGACTCGGTGGGCGAGCTCGAATTGGTGTTGAGGTACACGCAGCCGTACTTCTGCGCCACCTGGCTGATGGCGTTGGCCACGCCGGAGTGCAGCGCGCCGATGAGGAACGCCACTTCGTTCCGCGTGATCATGCGCTCGGCGACGCGCGAGCCGGTGGCGGGCGTGGTTTCCGTGTCGATGTGCAGCGCCTCGATCGGCCGGCCGAGCACGCCGCCCTTTTCGTTGAACTCGCGGATCGCGAGCATGGCGCCCAGGCGCTCCATCTGGCCGCTCGCGCCGTACTGGCCGCTTGCGTCCATGGTGAGCCCGATGGTCAGGGGCTTTTTCTGCCCGGACTGCGCCCAGGCGCGATTCACCGTCCACGGGCCGTAGAACGCGGTGCCCGCGGCCAGCATCTGCATCAGCTTTCTGCGTTTGACTTGCATGACTGCCTCCTTGGCTTGGTCTTGGTCAGTGTTTGACGATCTGGAACCCGTTCAGCTTCTCGTGCGCCTCGATCA
>DASTTC010000026.1:0-6849 GCA_035760345.1 Burkholderiales bacterium
TGCGCGAGGTGCGCCATCACCGGGCGCACGCGTTCGATGTCCTCGGCCCTGCCGCCCGCCATGATGGCGAGCGTGCCCTGCTCGGCGCCCACCGTGCCCCCGGAGACCGGCGCGTCCACCAGGCCCATGCCGTGGTCGCGCAGCAGTTTGTGCGCAAAGGCGCGTGCCGAATCGGGCGCGATGCTGGAAAAATCCACCACCAGCTTGCCCGGCGTGCCACCGGCGGCGACACCCTCGGGACCGAACAACACGCTTTCCGCGGCCTGCTGGTCCGTGACGCACATCAGGACCATGTCTGCGGCCCGCGCCAAGGCCGCGGGCGAGTCCGCCACCCGCGCGCCCTTCGCCGTCACGGGTGCGAGCTTGTCGCGGCTGCGGTTCCAGACGGTCAGCGCATAACCCGCGGCGAGCAGGCGCAGGCACATCGGCTTGCCCATCAATCCGACGCCGATGAAGCCCAAACGGGGCTGGTCGCTCATTTCCTGCCTCCCACATGCGTGACTGCGCCAAAGTGCGCGGAACCGACGAGCCGCGCGTACTTTTCCAGTGCGCCGGTAAGCGCTGGGCGCCGTGGCGCCCGCCACGCCTTGCGCCGCGCCGCGAGCTCGGCTCGAGCAACGTGCAGCGTGGCGGTTGCCTTTTGCGTATCGATCGTGACGCGATCGCCGTTGCGCACCAGCGCGATCGGCCCGCCGGCCGCGGCTTCCGGCGACACGTAGCCGACCATCATGCCGCGCGTCGCGCCGGAGAAGCGCCCGTCGGTAAGCAGCGCCACCTTCTCGCCCATGCCTTGGCCGTAAAGCAGTGCCGTGACGCCGAGCATTTCGCGCATGCCCGGCCCCCCTTTCGGCCCCTCATAGCGGATGACCAGCACGTCGCCGGCCTTGTACCTGCGCGCGCGCACAATGGCAGCACACGCCTCTTCGCTGTCGAACACGCGCGCCGTGCCCTCAAAGGCCAGCGCCTTCAACCCGGCCACCTTGATGAGGCCGCCCTGCGGGCACAGGTTGCCCTTGAGCACCACCAGTCCGCCGGTGGGCAGAATCGGCTCGCGGCGCACCACCTCGCCGTCCGCGCCCGCATGGCCGGCAAGCGAGCGCTCGAGCGTTTTCCCCGACAGCGTGAGGCACCCGCCATGCAGTGCGCCCCGCTGCAGCAACGCCTTGAGCACGGCGTATACGCCGCCCGCCGCATGCAGGTCCTTGGCGAGAAAGCGCCCGCCCGGCTTCATGTCGGCGATGAGCGGCGTGCGCCGCGCCACGCGCGCGAAATGGTCCATGTCAAAGCGGATGCCGGCTTCGTGCGCGATGGCCGGAATGTGCAGTGCGGCGTTGGTCGAGCCGCCCGTCGAGGCGACCGCGGCACAGGCATTCTCCAGGCTCTTGCGCGTAACCAGGTCCCGCGGCCGCGGGCCGTCCTCGCGCAGCAGGCGCATCGCCGCGGCGCCCGCGGCGCGCGCGACGCCACGGCGAGCGTCGTCGACGGCAGGCAGCGTGGCGCTGCCCGGGAGGGCGAGTCCGAGCGTCTCCGACACCATGGCCATGGTGTTGGCCGTGAACTGCCCCGGGCATGACCCCAGGGTGGGCAGGCAGGCGCGCTCCAGTTCGTCCAGGTCCGCAGGCGGCATGTCGCCCGCCAGCACCGCACCCACGCCTTCATAAGTGTCCAGCACCGTGACGTCGCGCCCGTGCCATCTGCCCGGCAGCGCCGCCCCGCCATAGACAAAGACGCCGGGCAGGTTCAGTCGCACCATGGCCATCATCATTCCCGGCAACGTCTTGTCGCAGCCGGCGAAGGTCACCAGCGCGTCGTAGGCATGGCCGCGCGCCACCGCCTCCACGCTGTCGGCGACCAGCTCGCGCGAGGGCAGCGAGTAGCGCATGCCGGCGTGGTTCATGGACAGGGAATCGGCCACCGCGGCAGCGGCGAAATCGAACGGCATGCCGCCCGCCTCGCGCACGCCGGCGCAGGCCTCGCGGGCGAATTCGCCGAGCAGCGCGTTGCAGGGCGTGACGCGCGAATCGGTGGATGCGACGCCGACGAAGGGCTTGCCCAAATCGGCATCGCCGACGCCGAGGCTGCGCAGGAACGCCCGGTGTGGCGCGCGGTCGAGCCCTTCGACCGTGACGCGCGAGGGCAGGATCGGAATGCGGCGCCGCGCCCCGCTCAATCGGCGCGCGCCCCGGAGTTCCTGACCACTTCCGCCCACTTGTCGATCTCCGCGCGGATCAGCTCGCCGAACGCGGCCGGGGTACTCGGCGCGGGCTCGGCACCGGCGGCGATGATGCGGTCGCGCACCTCGGCGCGCTTGAGCGCGGCGACGATGTCGGTATTGAGCCGCCCCACGATGTCGGCCGGCGTGCGCGCGTTGGCCACGATGCCGAACCAGCCGGTGGCCTCGTAGCCGGGCAGCCCGGACTCGGCGAAGGTCGGCACCTGCGGCGCGGCGGTGACGCGCCGCGCGCTGGTCACGGCGAGCGCCTTGACGGTGCCCGCCTTCACGTAAGGCAGGCCGGCGCCGACGTCCACGATGCCGAGCTGCAGCTGGCCGCCCGCCGCGTCCTTGGCCACCGGGGCGCTGCCCTTGTACGGCACATTGACCATTTGCAGCGTCGCCATCAGCTTGAACAGTTCGCCCGACAGATGCATCGCGGTGCCGTTGCCGCCGTGGCCGAGCAGGAGCTCTCCGGGCTTGGCGCGCGCCAGGACGATGAGTTCTTCCAGCGTGCTGGCGGGCACCTTCGGATGCGCGATCAGCATGAACGGCACGAACGCCACGTTCGACACTGGCGCGAGGTCCGTCGCCGGGTGGTACGGCATCTTCGGATAGAGGCTCACATTGGCGGCGAGCGCGCCGGCCGTACCCAGGCCGATGGTATAGCCGTCGGGCGCGGACTTCGCCACCACGTCGATGCCGGTGTTGCCGCCGGCTCCCGGGCGGTTCTCGATGACCACGGCCTGGCGCAATAGCTCCGACAGGACCGGCTCCAGGGCGCGCGCCACCAGATCGGTGCTGCTGCCGGGACCGTCCGCGACGATGAAGCGGATCGACTTGGTCGGATATTTCTGCTGCGCGGTTGCCGCGCCGAGCCACAAGACGGTGGCGGCCGCGAGCAGGCCGCAAACGACGTTTTTCATGGCCCCTCCTTGAAGCGCGAAGGGTATCGTGCGGGGCTGCCGCGCGCCAGTGTCGTGCGCCGGCGGCAGTGCGGGGCTAGCGCCGCCAGAACGCCGGGGTGAACACGACGAGCAGCGTGAGCAGCTCGAGCCGGCCGAGCAGCATGGCGGCCGTGCACACCCATTTCTGCAGGTCGGTGAGCGCGGCGTAGTTGCCCGCCGGCCCCACGCTGCCCAGGCCCGGACCCGTATTGGTGATGCTGGCGACGGCCGCCGTCGACGCGCTGAGGAAATCCAACCCGGTCGCCGTGAGGAGCATGGTGGCGGCGAGCGTAGTGCCGCCGAAGACGATGATGAACGCGAGCATGCCGTTGATGACGCTGTTCGCGACGCGCAGTTCGCGCAGCTTCACCACCAGGGTCGCGCGCGGATGGATGAGCGACTTCAGCACGCGCCCGGCGTGCAGCCACAGCAGCTGCGCGCGGATCATCTTGATGCCGCCGCCGGTGGAGCCGGAGCAGCTCGCGAACACGCACAGCGTCAGCATCCACAGCGGGGCGAAGATCGGCCACTGGTTGTAGTCGGTGCTCGCGTAGCCGGTGGTGGTGGCGATGGAGACGACGTTGAAGGTGGCGAAGCGCGCCGCGCTGAGCAGATCCGGGTAGGCGCCCGTGAGGCGCAGATACGCGGCGATGCCCCAGCAGCTCGCCAGCAGGATGAGGAAGAAGGCGAGTACCTCGGGATCCTTGCGGTAGGGCGCGAGCGAGCGGCCGCTGAAGGCGAGGAAGTGCGTGCCGAAGTTGACGCCGGCGATCAGCATGAACAGCACCGCCACGGACTCGATGGCCACCGAATCGAAGAACGCGAAGCTCGCGTCGTGCGAGGAGTAGCCGCCGAGCGGCAGGGTGGTGAAGGCATGGATGACGGCGTCCAGGGCGCTCATGCCCGCGGCCCAGTAGGCGAGCGCGCACAGCACGGTGAGCGCGGCGTAAACCGCCCACAGGCCCTTCGCCGTCTGCGCGATGCGCGGCGTGAGCGCCTGGTCCTTCATCGGGCCCGGCGTCTCGGCGCGCAACATCTGCCGCCCGCCAATGCCGAGCATCGGCAGGATGGCCACCGCGAGCACCACCACGCCCATGCCGCCGATCCATTGCAGCATGGCGCGCCACAGGTTGAGCGAAGCGGGCAGATAATCGAGCCCCACCAGCACCGTTGCGCCGGTGGTGGTCATGGCGGAGGCAGTCTCGAAGTAGGCGTCGGTGAAAGACAGGCCGGGGATGCCCACCAGCAGCGGCAGCGCGGCAAACGCGGGCAGCACCGTCCAGATGAGCGCCACGAGCAAGTAGCCGTGGTGACGCTGCAGCCCGCCGCGCACGCCGCGCGTCATCATCCAGAGCAAGGCCCCGGTGGCGATGGTGAGCGCGACCGCGAAGTCATAGGCCGAGGTCGCGGTGTCGGCGAGCGCGTGGGAGACGGCGAGCGGCAGGAGCATCGCCGCGCCGAACAAGGCGATGACCGGCGAGAGGACCTGCACGACCGGGGCGGCGCGGTACATGGCGGGTGGCGGATTCTATGCCTTCAGCGGCCGAGCCGGGCGAACGTGCGCTGCAGGGCGTGCATCTGCCCCAGGTAGGCGCCGACGTTCTGGTTGCCACAGGACTGTCCGTCGGCAAGCCGGAACCCGCGCCTCGCGAAAGCCTCCCCCGCCGACACCCCGCACAAGTGCATGATCGCGGCGAGGTCCTGCTGCTGGCGCAGGGAAGCGTCCTCCTTTTTCGACACGCGCAGGGTCCTCGACACGCTGATGTCGAGGAACGCCGAGGTCATCTCCGCCGCATGGCTGGGCACGACCCTGAAGTACAGCCCGTTGAACCAGCACGAGCGCCAGGCATGCCAGGGCCCGTCCTCGACCACTTCGTGGTCGTGTATGCAGTAGCGCCGCGCCTGCCGGAATGTGCCGTTGGTGATCTGGTACATGCCCACGGCGCTCGAGGCCGGGCGGTAGACATCGAACGGATCCTCGGTGAGGCGCCAGCGCCAGCGCGTGCGCGCCATCGGATTGCCTGCGCTTTCGACCTGTGCGAGCGCGGCGAGGAAATCGGGCGTGATGACAGCGGTGGCGTGGGCGCGAAAGATCGGCTCGTAGCTGCGCCAGGTCTGCGCGGGCATCTTGTCCAGCGCACCGCTCACCGGCGAGAACAGTTCCGTGGGCTTGCGCGCGACCTGTACGATCGCGTTGGCCGAGAGCCAGAGCGCGGCGCACAGGACCCACGCGGCGGCGATCTGCGCCGCGAGCGGCGCGCGCCGCACCCTGTTCCACGCCCTACGCGATCGACTCAAACGCGCCATGCACGACCTCGATCATGGGTTCGCATCCAGGCGCATGGGTACGTTCGGCTCACTACGGACGTGCCGAGGCATCGACGATCCGGGCGGGTCCGAGGGATAGCATGCATGCATGATCGAGTCAGGTTGCCTTTTGTGATGTCCGACCCCAGTTTCGCCGAATCCCTGAGTGCGCTACTGCATCTGGCGGGGGCAATCGTCTTCGCGCGGCTGGGGATTTCGCTCATCCGGCAGGGACGCGGCGACCTTCAGCGCTCGATGTCCCTGGCCGTGTTCGTATTTTCCGGCGTCCTGCTGCTGTCGGTCAGCGGCACATATCACTTGTCGGCGCCGAACAGCGAACTTCGGGAAGTGCTGCGACGCCTGGATCACGCCGCCATCTTCGTTCTGATCGCGGGCAGTTTCACGCCAATGCACGCCATCCTGTTCCGCGGCCTGTGGCGAGGGGGCATGCTGGCGGGGATCTGGACGCTGGCCCTCGCGGGCCTCACCCTCAAGACCGTCTATTTCACCGCCATACCCGAAGGATTTGGGCTGGCGTTGTATCTGGGCTTCGGTTGGCTGGGGCTTGTTTCCTGGATTGCCCTCGTACGCCGCTTCGGCTTCCGGTTCGCGCGCCCGGTGCTGTGGGGGGCATTGGCTTACACCGGCGGCGCCCTGACGGACTACCTGCGCTGGCCGGTGCCGATACCGGGGCTCGTCGGCGCGCATGAACTGTTTCACCTGGCGGTGCTGGCCGGGCTGTCCTTTCACTGGATTTTCATACGCAGTTTCGCTTCGCGCGAAATGCCGGCGCCGGGCAGCGTCGAGCGAAGTGGCCACACGCTGCCCATCCCGACCCCCTGATCCCTGTCCAGATATGTTCGATACCGAACGGAAGCGAGGTTTGACGGACCGTATCGTCTCGGGTTGACACACTAGGTGCAGGGGGAAAAGTGGTCGTCAATCCGTCTTCTCGACCGCTGAGGATTCTCGTCGTCGCCGCGGAGATCTATCCGCTGGCGAAGACCGGTGGATTGGCAGACGTCGTTGCGGCACTGGCGAAGTCGCTCGCGGAGCTGGGTGCCGATATAAGGCTCCTCATGCCGGCCTATCCGTCGGCACGGGCGCAGCTTCGCGCGCCACGCCTCGAAACCGGGTTGGGCCCGATCGCGGGGGGCGCTGCGCCAAGCTTGATCGCCGGGCGCATGCCCGACACCGACCTCCCGGTGTGGCTGGTCGATTGCCCTGAGCTGTTCAGCCGTTCGGGTTCTCCCTACGCGGACGAGCACGGCCTGGACTGGCCTGACAACGCGCGGCGATTCGCGGCACTGTGCGACGCCGCGGTGCGCATTGCTCGCGGCCAGGCAAGGGTCGACTGGCGCCCGGAGGTCGTACATTGCCACG
>DASTTC010000027.1:0-19644 GCA_035760345.1 Burkholderiales bacterium
GGAAGAAGGTGCTGCACCTGTTCAGCGGCGGCACCGAGGACATCTCCGGCTCGCGCTGCCACCGCTATTCCTTCCAGTGGGCGGCGAGCCCCTACACCGCGGCGAAGACCGTGGTCGACAACTTCATGAAGGCCAACCCGAAGGCCAAGCGCTGGCACCTGCTGGTGGCCGACTACGCCTTCGGCTGGTCGGTGGAGAAGTACATCAAGGAAGTGGGCAAGGCGCACGGCCTGGAGTTCGTCGGCGCCGACCGCCACCCGCTGGGCGAGCGCGAGTTCTCCAACTACGTGCAGAAGGCGGCCGCCAACAAGCCCGACGTGGTGGCGATGATCAACTTCGGCCTGGATGCCGTGTCCGGGGCGCGCGAGATCTTCAACTTCGGCCTGACGCCCAAGATACCGCTGATCATGACCTGGTCTTCGGGCGTGGAAGAGCTGGTGCAGCTCTCCCCCGAGATCCGCGAGAACATCTGGGTCGGCTCCAACTTCTACTACACCGCCGACACCCCGGCGGCCAAGATCTTCGTCAAGAGCTACCAGGCGAAGTGGGGCAACCCGCCGGGCTACGCGCCCTCGGCCGCCTACTCGATGACGCGCCTGCTGCTCGCCGGCTTCGACAAGGCGAAATCCGCCGAGGTGCCGGACGTGATCAAGGCGCTGGAAGGCATCGAGCTGAACGACATCGTCGGGCGCATGCGCATCGACCCCGCCACGCACCAGAACATCCGGCCGTACTTCTTCATGCGCTGCAAGCCGAAGGCCGCGATGAAGCACCCGACCGATTTCGCCGACATCATCGCCACCGGCGACACGCCGCTGCCCAAGGAGCACGCGGCCTGCAAGGACATCGGATCGTTCTGACGTTCTGAGTCCGCCCTGAGCTTCGTCGCCGCACAGATCCTTAACGGGATCGCGACGGGCATGCTGTATGCCCTGATGGGGCTCGGCCTGTCGCTGATCACGGGGATCCTCAACATCCCCAACTTCGCCCACGGCGCGCTGTTCGCCGTGGGCGCCTACCTGCTCGCCAGCGCCGCGGTCGCGATCGGCAATTTCTGGATCGCGCTGCTGGTGGCCCCGCTGGGCGTCGCCCTGCTCGGGCTGGTCATCGAATATGCGGGGATCCGCCGGCTGTACGCCGCGGGGCACGACTACCAGCTGCTGTTCACCTTCGGCCTGGCGCTGATCCTGAGCGAGGCCATCATCCTCATCTGGGGCCCGGTCGGCTACAGCTACCTGCCACCGCAGGCCTTGCGCGGCGGGCTGGACCTGGGCTTCACCTTCTACCCGAAATACCGCCTGTTCGTCATGGTCATGGCGGGGCTGCTGGTGCTCGCAACATGGCTGTTCCTGGAAAAGACGCGCTACGGCGCGATCATGCGCGCCGGCATCGAGAACAAGGAGATGGTGTCGCTGCTCGGCATCGACATCCACAAGCTGTTCACCGTCGCGTTCGCGCTGGGCGCCTACCTCGCCGGCATCGCCGGCGCGCTCACCGTGCCGATCCGCGGCGTGAATCCCGGCATGGGCGTGGACATGCTCGGCATCGCCTTCGTGGTGGTCGCGCTCGGCGGCCTGGGCAACCTGCTCGGCGCGATCGCCGCCGGCCTGCTCATCGGCGTCGCCCAAGCGCTGGTGGCGGGCTACTGGACCGAGGCGTCCACCGTCGTGATCTACGCGGTGATGGCGGCGGTGCTGCTGGTGCGCCCGCAGGGACTGTTCGGCATCCGATGAAAAGGCCGATCGTCCTGCTGCTCGCTGCGGTGGTCCTCCTGCCGCTGCTGGTGCGCCCGGCCATCGCGACGGAGATCTGGATCTTCGCCATCTTCGGCCTGGGCCTGAACCTGCTGCTCGGCTACACGGGGATGCTGTCCTTCGGCCAGTCCACCTTCTTCGGCTCCGCGGCCTACGTCGCGGGCTGGCTGCTCAAGCACTACGCCATCAACGTGTTCCTCGCGCTCGGCATCGGCGTGGGCGTCGGGGCGGCGTCGGCCGCGCTCGTCGGCTACCTGTGCGTGCAGCGCTCGGGCCTGTACTTCATCATGCTCACCTTTGCGCTGAACCAGCTTTTTTTCTTCACCGCCTACCAGTGGACCAGCGTGACCGGCGGCGAGGACGGCATGCCCGGAATCCCGCGGCCGGCGCTCGCCGGCATCGATTTCACCGATCCCCTGGTCTACTACTGCTTTGTCGCCGCGCTGTTCCTCGTCGCGCTGTGGATCATGCGCCGCATCGTCGAGTCGCCGCTTGGCAGGATCCTGCAGGCGATCCGCGAGAACCCGGTGCGCGCCGAAGCCGTGGGCTACGACGTGCCGCGCTTCAAGCTGCTCGCCTTCGTCATCGGCGGCGCGTTCTCCGGCCTCGCCGGGGTGCTCTACGCCATGCTGTTCGGCATCGTGCCGCTGGAGGCGATCGGCTTCGTATTCTCCGGCAACGTGCTGTTCGCCACGCTGATCGGCGGCAGCGGCTCGCTCTACGGGCCGGTGATCGGCTCCTTCGTCTTCATCTGGCTGTCGGAGTCGGTGAGCACGCTGTGGGCGCGCTGGCCGCTGCTGCTCGGCGTGGCGTTCGTCATCGTGGTGCTGTTCCTGCGCGGCGGCGTGGTCGAAGCCTGGTCGCGCTTCTGGACATGGCGATCCTCGAAACGCAAAGCCTGACCAAGGCCTTCGGCGCGCTGACCGCCGTCAACGGCGTGAGCCTCGCCGTCGAGGCCGGCACGCTGCACTCGATCATCGGCCCCAACGGCGCGGGCAAGACGACCCTGTTTAACCTGCTCACCGGCACCTTCCCGCCGAGCTCCGGCAGGATCCTCTACGACGGGCGCGACATCACGGGCACCCCCGCGAGCCGCGTCGCGCACCTCGGCCTGGCGCGCTCCTACCAGCGCACCAGCGTATTTCCCGCCTTCTCGCTCTACGACAACGTCTGGACGGCGGCTTTCGCCACCGGCGCCAGCTGGGGCGGCCTGCTGTGGCGCCCGGCCGAGCGCTACCCGGAGGTCGACGAGCGCGCGCGCCAGGCGCTCGCCGACGTGGGCCTGTCGGCGCGCAGTGCTCTGCCGGCGCGCGAGATCTCCCACGGCGAGCAGCGTCAGCTGGAGCTCGCCATCGCGCTCGCGGCCGCGCCGCGCGTGCTGCTGCTCGACGAGCCCGCCGCCGGCCTGTCGCCCGAGGAGACACGCAGCATGGTGGCGCTGGTGCGCGCGCTCAAGGGCCGCTACACGATCGTGCTCATCGAGCACAAGATGGACATCATCATGAGCGTCTCGGACCGGATTTCGGTGATGCACTTCGGCAGTTTGATCGCCGAGGGCACCCCGGCCGAGATCCAGGGCAACCCCGAGGTGCGCCGCGCCTACCTGGGAGGCATGGCGGCGTGATCCTCGACATCCAGGGCATCGACACCTACTACGGCCTCGGGCACATCCTGCACGGGCTGTCGCTCGGCGTGGCCGAGGGCGAGGTGGTGGCGCTGCTCGGGCGCAACGGCGCCGGCAAGACCACCACCCTGCGCTCGGTGACCGGCCTCACGCCGCCGCGCAAGGGCCGCATCCGCTACAAGGAGCGCGACATCGCCGGCCTCGGCGCGCACCGCATATCGCAGATGGGCATCGCGCTGGTGCCGGAGACGCGCGACATCTTCAGCTACCTCACGGTGCGGGAGAACCTGTCCATCGCCCGGCGCAAGGGCTCGCGCTGGCAGATGGACGCGGTGCTGGAGCGCTTTCCCGGTCTGCGGGAAAGAATGAACAACAAGGGTCACGAGCTCTCCGGCGGCGAGCAGGAGATGCTCGCCATCGCGCGCGCGCTGATGAGCGGGCCCGAGCTGCTGCTGCTGGACGAGCCTTCGCAAGGGCTCGCGCCGCTGGTGGTGAGCGCGGTGATGCAGACCATCCGCGAGCTCAAGCAGCAGCACGTCAGCATGCTACTGGTCGAGCAGAACGCCGAAATGGCGCTGAAGCTCGCCGACCGCGTCTACGTCATCGACCACGGCACGGTGGTGTTCGAAGGCACGCCCGAAACACTGCGCGCCGACCGGCAGGTCACGGCGACCTACCTGGGGGTCGGCGGCTAACCTACTGCAACGACGTCATTCTCCACATCAGGGCGGAAACCGAATACGCGCCGACGAGCAGCGGCAGCACGAACTCGAACAGCATCCTGACGTTGGCCACCCGGGGTGACCACTGGTAGTACCAGTCGATCGTCGGCAGGTTGGCATGAACTTCGTCGTGCTCGATCTGGTCCTGCAGGGTCCACTCCTGGCTCTCGCGCTCCACCGCGGCGAGGTAATCGTAGTAGCGCTTGCGCCAGACGAACAGGTCCGCCACCGCGTACATGGCGAAAGCGACAAGGAAGTAGCCCACCACCAGTGCCGTGATGACGAGGAACGAGGCCTGGGCGGGCGGCGCGAACTCCAGCCCCAGGGCCGTGATGCGCGTCGGCACCAGGTTGACGTGGGCGATCAGGATCGCGAGCGTGGCCGCCAGCAGCAGGTTGCGCCGCTCGGCGCGCGCGCTCGGGCTCAGGGGATCTGCGAGGTAGTCTCTGGGATCGGGCTCGGCCATGGGCTGAATTCTGGCGGAAGAGGCAGGAGTCGAACCCACCCGAGACGTCAGACGCCTCGCTCCGGATTTGAAGTCCGGGCGCCCCACCGGGGACGTTTCTCTTCCAGGGAAAGCTTGCGTGCGCGGCGCAGGTCGCCCGCGCGCCGCGTATAGCCGGCGTGGTCCAGGAATTCCAGCACCTCGATGCTGAGATTGCGGCCGAGGCCGCAGCGGTCGCGGAAGGTCGCCGCGCCGAAGCCCGCGTGCGACGACTCCTCGTCCAGCGACACGGCGAGCTCGACCAGCCGCTCGACGGTGCCGGGAAGGAAGTAGCGGTTGGGCGCGATGCGGTGCACGCGCCCGGCGCGCGCCGCGCGCTGCAGGAATTCGGTCACCGCCTTCGGCTCCATGGCGAGCTGCGCGGCAAGCTCGTGCACGCGCGGCGGCTTCGCGCCGCCGCCTTCGAGCAGCGGCGCGGATCTTTCCCACAGCGCCTCGTCCTGCGCCGACAGCACCGGGCGATGCTGCGGCAGGCGCAGGCACGGGCCTTCGCGCGCAAGGCGTCCCGCGTCGACGAGAAAATCGATCATGACGACGAGCGGCGCGCCGACCTCCGCGGAGCGCGGGCCGATCGACTCCGGTTGCGCAGCGTGCCAATTCCGGACAGCCTGTTCCAGCCGTTCGCATCCGGCGTTCCATTTTTCGCGCCGCATGGCGTGGCGCACGCCGCGCACGTCGAACGACACCAGATCGGGCGCATCGGGACGCAGCGCATGGAACACCTTCTCGAACCACTCCGCATCCACCATCCCGTCGGCGAGGAGCGCAGCGAAGGCCTCCTGCGCCCCGAGCCCGGCGATGCTCTGCCTGCGCCCGCGCGCCGGAGGCAGCGAATCCACTACCGCGCCCGCGCCGATCAGCCGCTGCGTGCCGGGGTCGCGCAGCAGCAGCCGGTCCCCGTGCCATGCGCTCACGCCGTGCGCAAAAGCGAGCCGGGCGAAGCGTCCATGAGGTGACAGGCGCGCCTGGAGCATCGCGGTGCCGAGGTGCACGCCCACCGCCCTGGGGCGCGCCAGCGGCGCCCCGAACCACGTCACCTCGATGTCGAGGCGCGTCGATACGGGAACCGGCCCGGCGTCGGCGATCACGTCGCCGCGCCCGACTTCTTCCCGCTGCACGCCGTGCAGCGCGAGCGCGCAGCGCTGTCCCGCCAGCGCGCGCACCGCTTCGGCGTTGTGGGCGCGCAGGCTGCGCACGCGCGCCCTGCGGCCCGAGGGCAGGACCTGCACCTCATCCCCGGCGGCGATCGAGCCCGAGGCCACCGTGCCAGTCACCACCAGACCGAGGCCATCGATGACGAAGGCGCGATCCACGTGCATGCGAAAGCGCGGTCCCGAAGCGCGCGGCACAATGTCCTTGGCGATGCTCAGCAGGCGCTCGCGCAAGGCGTCCACACCCTCGCCCGTGGCAGACGAGACCTTCATGATCTCCGTACCAGGGAGAAGCGCGCGCAGCTCCGCTTCGGCCTCGGCCAGGCGCTCCGGCGCCACGCGATCGATCTTGGACAGGACCGCCAGCAGCCGCGGCGCGCTCAGGTGCTCGAGGATCGCGAGGTGCTCGCGCGTCTGCGGCATCGGGCCGTCGTCGGCGGCCACCACCAGCAGCGCCAGATCGATGCCTGGCACGCCCGCGGCCATGTTGCGCACGAAGCGCTCGTGCCCGGGCACGTCCACGAAGGCGATCGATCCCATGTAGGCGAAGCCCAGGTCGATCGACATGCCGCGGCGCTTTTCCTCCGGCAGGCGGTCGGTGTCCACTCCGGTCAGCGCGCGCACCAGCGAAGTCTTGCCGTGGTCGACGTGCCCCGCGGTGGCGACGATCACAGCCTGCGGCCCTCGAACTGCGCTAGGAACGCCGCCTCATCCTCCAGGCAGCGCAGGTCGAGCCACACCGCGTCGTCGTGGAGGCGGCCGATCACCGGGATCGGCAGCGTGCGCAGCGCCTTCGCCACCGCCGCCGGCCTCATTGCAGAAGAAGAAATGCGCAGTGCGGTGCTCGGCAACCGGTCGACCGGCAGCGAGCCGCTGCCGACCTGGCTCGCGCATTGCTCGACGCTCACCTGCGCCTTGTCGCCGGCGTAGGCCTGCGCGGCCGGGCGCACGCGCTCGGCGAGCGCCGCGATCTCGGCGGCTGGCCGCGTGAGCAGCCGCAGCGTGGGCAGCCGCTCGCGCAGGCGCCCGGGATCTAGATACAGCCGCAATACCGCCTCGAGCGCCGCAATGCGCCCCTTGTCCAGGCGCAGCGCGCGCTTCATCGGGTTCCGGCGCAGCTTCTGCACCAACTCGCGCCTGCCGACGACGAGGCCCGCTTGCGGCCCGCCGAGCAGCTTGTCGCCGCTGAAGGTGGCGAGGTCCGCGCCCGCTTGCATCGCCTGCATCGGCGTGGGCTCCGCCGGCAGGCCCCAGCGCGCCAGGTCGACGAGACTGCCGCTGCCCAGGTCCGTGATGAACGGCAGGCCGCGCGCGTGCGCGAGCCGTGCCAGCTCGCTTGCCGCCGGCGCGGCAGTAAAGCCGACCACCGCGTAATTGCTGGCATGCACCTTGAGGAGCGCCGCGGTATCCGAACCAATGGCCTTTTCGTAGTCGGCGAGATGCGTGCGATTGGTGGTGCCGACCTCGCGCAGGCGGCAGCCCGCGGCTTCGAGGATCTCGGGGATGCGGAACGACCCGCCGATTTCGACCAGCTCGCCGCGCGACACAACCACCTCGCGCCCCGCGGCGAGGGTGTTGAGCGCGAGCAGCACCGCGCCCGCATTGTTGTTGACGGCCGTCGCGGCCTCGGCGCCGCTGACGCGGCACAGGAGCGCCTCGAGGTGCTCGTCGCGCTCGCCGCGCTCGCCCGCCTCGAGGTCGTACTCGAGGTTCGACGGCTCCGCCAGCGCGGCGCTGGCCGCCTCGATCGCCTCGGGCGGCAGCAGCGCGCGGCCGAGGTTCGTATGCAGCACGGTGCCGGTGAGGTTGAACACCCGGCGCAGCGACGGCGCAGCGACGGCGTCGAGGCGGTTCAGCAGCCCGAGGACGATGGCATCGCCCGTCGCCGGCACGGCGCTGCCGGATTTCAGGGCGCCGCGGAACCCCTCGAGCAGCGCGCGCAGTTCTCCGACCACCAGGGGGCGCCCATGCCGGGCGATGGCCGGTGCCAGGCGCGGATCCTGCAGGATCCGGTCGACCGACGGGATGGCTGCGAGCCGCATGCTGCCATCGTACGATATTCTTAGGAACATGAAGCTCGCCGCCGGCCAGATCGATGCGTCCTCGGTGCCCGACAGCACCGACCTCATCGAGTGGTACTACGAGAAGGGATTCTCCGATGGCCTGCCGGTCGTTCCCCCCACGCCCGAGAAGGTGGCGGCGATGCTCGCCGCGCTGGGCGGAACGTCGGAGAAGATCGAAGCGCGCGTGCCGCCGCGCTGGGGCGGCCTGACGCGCGAGGTGCTCGCCCTCAACATGGTGATGGCGGGTTGCAAGCCCGAGTACGCGCCGGTGGTGCGCGCGGCGCTGCTCGCGCTATGCGAGCCGGCCTTCAACCTGAACGGCGTGCAGGCGACGACGCACATGGCTGCGCCGCTCCTCGTGGTGAACGGCCCGCTCGCGCGCAGGATCGGCATGAACGCCGGCTGCAACGCCTTCGGCTCGGGCAACCGGGCGAATGCCACCATCGGCCGCGCGATTCGCCTCGTCCTGCTGAACGTAGGCGGCGGCTGGCCGGGCGAGCTCGACAAGTCGACGCTCGGGCATCCGGGCAAGTACACCTACGCCGTCGCCGAGAACGAGGAGCTCGGGCTGCTCGCGCCCTACCACGTGGAGAAGGGCTTCAAGGCCGAGGACTCCACGGTGTTCGTGATGGCCGCCGAGCCGCCGCACAGCGTCACCAATCACGTCGCCAACGACCCGCAGGGCATCCTCGATTCGATCTGCTCGGCGATGAGCACCTTCGCGCACAACAACGCGGTCTCGAGCGGCCACTGCGCCGTGGTGCTCGGCCCCGAGCATGCGGCGAGCATCGCCAAGCACGGCTGGAAGCGCCATGACGTGAAGAACTACCTGTGGATGAACGCCGGCAACACGTTCGGCCAGGTCTCTTTCAACCACCGCTACGGCAAGGTCTACAACCGCAGCCTCCCGGTCTGGTACAAGCGCGAGCCCGACTCGCGCATTCCGGTGGTGCCGAGCGCGGAGAATATCCATCTTTTCGTCATCGGCGGCGAGGCCGGACGCTTCTCCGCCTTCATCCCGGGCTGGGGCCACATGAGCTCGCCCGTGCTGCGCGAGATCGAAGGCAAGGCGCAGGGCGGCCCGCGTTGCGTGGATGGCACCTGTTATCTCTAGAAAAGGAGGTCAGCGCATGATCCAGGTCTACGACCCGCGCGGCGTGGTCGGCGCCGAGACGAAGGCCACCGCGGCGCGCATTCAGGCGCTCGAGGGCCTCAGGCTGGGCATCCTCGACAACACCAAGTGGAACGCGAACAAGCTGCTGCGCGAAGTGCGCGACCAGCTCAAGGCCGCGCACCCGCTCGCCGACGTGCACTACTACCGCAAGGAGAGCTTCTCGCGCTTCGCCGATCCGGCGCTCCTCGAGCAAATCCGCAAACAGAGCGACATCGTCGTCACCGCCATCGGCGATTGAGGCTCGTGCACGTCGTGCTGTATGCATGACGGCATCAGTCTCGAATCGCTGGGGGTGCCGACCGCGGTGATCGTCACCACCGAGTTCCTGCACGAGGCGCGCGTGCAGCGCGCGGCGCTTGGCATGCAGGGGCTCGTGCCGGTGGTGATCCAGCACCCGCTGTCCTCGATCTCCGAAGAGGAGATCCGCGGGCGCGCCGCGCAGGCCCTGGCGCAGGTGGTCGGCGTCTGGAGGGGCACGCAGCCCGATCCGGGATGATCTGACATAATCGGGCCGGAGGTTCACTCAATGGCCGAGAAACTCAACACCGGCGACAGCTTCCCCCGCCTGACGCTCGAACTGGTCGACGGCACGAAACTCGAGCTGCCCGCGGGACTGGACGCGCGCTACAAAGTCATCCTGTTCTACCGCGGTCACTGGTGACCGTACTGTCGCCGGCAGTTGGCCGGCTTCGAGCAGCACAGGAAGGAGCTCGACGGGCTCGGCGTGAAAGTCGTCGCGGCGAGCGTCGACCCCATCGACAAGGCAAAGCTGGTGGCTGACGAGGTCTCGTTCCCCATCGGCTACGGCGTGACCCGCGCCATGGCGGACCAACTCGGCTCGTGGTGGGAGGAGCGCCGCAGCATCATCCAGCCCTCCGAGTTCCTGGTCGCGGCGGACGGCAAGGTGCGCGCCGCGACCTACAGCTCGGGCCCCATCGGCCGCGTCCATCCCGCCGACGTGGTAAGACTGGTGAACTTCTACGACAAGCAGGCTGCCGAAAAGAAATGACGACCGAACCCCTGACCCTGGAAATATTCTCCGACTACGTCTGACCCTGGTGCTATCTCAGTACCGTGCGTATTGAGCGACTCAGGAAGGAACACGGCGTGCGCGTGAAGTGGGTGCACTTCCCGCTGCATCCGGACACGCCGCAGTCGGGACGCAGCCTGGAGGATATGTTCGCCGGGCGCGGCTACGACATCCCGAAGATGCAGGCGCAGATGCGCGCGCGCATGCAGGCCGAAGGCCTTCCTTACGGCACCCGCACCATGACCTACAACAGCCGCCTCGCGCAGGAGCTCGGCGCCTGGGCCGACGGGCAGCCGGGCGGCGAGGCGATCCACGACGCGCTGTTTCGCGCGTACTTCGTCGATGCACGCGATATCGGCGACCCTGGGGTACTAGTCGAGATCGCGGCCTCGGTGGGCTTGCCGGCCGATCAGGCGCGCGAGGTGCTCGAAAAGCGCACGCACCAGGCCGCGATCGACGCCGACTGGGAGAAATCGCGCCAGTACGGGGTCACCGGGGTGCCGACCTTCGTCATCGGCAGCAACGGCGTGGTCGGCGCCCAGCCCTACGAAGTGCTCGACGAACTGGTGCGGCAGGCCAAGGGCTAGGTGTTGGCGGAGTGAGAGGGATTCGAACCCTCGATACGGGTTTTGCCCGTATAACGCCTTAGCAGGGCGCCCCCTTCGGCCACTCGGGCATCACTCCGTGGCCCAATTGTAACCCGCTACTCGGGCCGCCCCGTGAAGGCGAGCAGGTCGCTCAGGTGGTCGTCGACGCGCAGCAGCTCGCGCCGGATGCGCGCGTGCTGCCGCTCGGCGAGGCGCTGCGCGAGTCCCACGAGCGGCGCGCCGAGCCAGCGCGGCAGCCGCGGATCCTTGAGGCGCAGCCACTTCGCCAGCCGCGCCGCGTAGCCGTGGAACACTTCGTGCACGATCTCGTCCTCGAGCGAGACGATGGCCTGGAAACTGCCGGGGTCGCCCTGGCGGCCGCCGCGGCCGAAGAGCTGGCGGTCGATGCGCCGCGCGTCGTGGCGCTCGGTGGCGAGCACGTGCAGCCCGCCGAGCGCGGCGACCTCGGGCCCGAGGCGGATGTCGGTGCCGCGCCCCGCCATGTTGGTCGCCACCGTGATGCGGCCGCGGCTGCCCGCACTGGCGATCACCTCGGCCTCCTCCTGGTCCTGGCGCGCGTTCAGCACCTGATGCGCCAGCCCGGCCTCGGTGAGCAGCGCGCTCAGGTGCTCCGAGGCGGACACCGAGCGCGTGCCGACGAGCACCGGGCGGCCTTGCTCGTGCAGCCCGCGCACGGACTCCACGATCGCCGCCCATTTCGCATCCGCGCTCGCGAACACCCGGTCGGGCAGGCGCCGGCGGCGCACCGGCTTGTTGGTCGGGATGCTGACCACCGGCAGGCGGTACACCGCCCAGAGCTCACGCGCCACTTCGCGCGCCGTGCCCGTCATGCCGGCGATGCGCAGGTAACGGCGAAAGAATCGCTGGTAGCTGATGCGCGCGAGCGTCTCCTGCTGCCCGGTGACCGGGCAGCCTTCCTTCGCCTCGATCATCTGGTGCAGCCCGCGCTCCCAGGAGCGGTCGGCCATCACGCGGCCGGTGTACTCATCGACGATCTGCACCTTGTCGCCGCGCACGATGTACTGCTTGTCGCGCTGGAACAGGTACAGCGCCGAGAGCGCGCGGCGGATCAGCTCCTCGCGCCGGCGCGGCCCGATCCAAACGCCGCCGTAGGGCTCGGCGAGCTCGGCGGCGCGGCGCTTGCCGCGCTCGGTGAGGTCGACCTCGCGCTCGCGCGGGCGGATGGCGAAATCCAGGCCCGTGGTGAGCTGGCGCGCGAGGGTGACGGCCTCGCCGTAGATCTGCTTTTCCTGCGAGCTGTCGCCGACGTTGGAGATGATGAGCGGGGTGCGCGCCTCGTCCACCAGCACGCTGTCGGCCTCGTCGACGATGACGAAGCACAGGCCGCGCAGCAGCAGCCGCCCGGTGCGCGGGAACTCCGCGTGCAGGCCCTCGACCTGCAGGTGCAGGCGGCGCGATTCCTGGCCGAGCATCAGCCGGTCCTTCAGGTAGTCGAACACCAGCTGCTTGTTGGTGCAGTAGGTGATGTCGCAGGCGTAGGCGGCGCGCCGCGCCTCGGGCGCGAGGCCTTCCGTGATGGTGCCCACGGAAAGGCCGAGAAACGCGTATACGGGCTTCATCCAGGCCGCGTCGCGCAGCACCAGGAAGTCGTTCACCGTGACGATGTGCACCGGGATGCCGGCGAGCGCCGCCGCGCACGCGGGCAGAATTGCGGCGAGCGTCTTGCCCTCGCCGGTCTCCATCTCCGCGATCCGGCCCTCGAGCATGACGCGCCCGCCGAGCAGCTGCACGTCGAAGGGCCGCATGTGCAGCAGCCGGTCGGCGGCCTCGCGGCACAGGGCGAAGGCGCGCGCCACCAGCTCTTCGCGCAGGCCCTCGCTGTACAGGCGCCGCCTGAGCTCGGGCACGCGCTCGCGGATCTGTGCGTTGGACAACGCCCCGAGCTCGCGCCCCGCCTCGTTAACGCGCTCGAGGAACGCCGCGTAGCCCGGCGTGCGGCCGTAGGCGCGCTGGCGCACGATGCCGGCGAGGCTCGCCGCGGCGCGGTCGAGCCAGCCCTCGCGCAGGTCCTCGCGCTGCGGGTAGCGGCCGAGCGCGATGCCGGGCCGCAGTGCGGCGGTGCTAGACATCGAACTGCCTGAGCAGGAGCTGGCGCAGCGCGCGGTAGACCTGGAACCCCACCGGCTCGGTGCCGTGGTCGAAGCGCACGAAGATCCGCGCGCCGAGATACGCCTCGCGCACCTCGGGGGGCAGCGCGAGCTCGAGCTGGAATACGCGCGCAAGCGTCCTCACCCCCTGTTCGTCGCGGGGGTCTACGGCGAACGGGCCGCCGCCCGCGCTGCCCAGGGCCGGGGTCGGCAACTGGCGCGAGCCGCCCGGCACCTCGCGCTGGATGCGCGCGGGCAGCGGGTCGGCGCCCCAGGCCGCGAGCATCACCTCGACCGACCGGGTGCGCTGGCGCACCAGGCCGATGTCGTCCTGGCTCAGGACGACGCGCGCGGTGAGGGCCTTGGGCTCGACGACGTAGGCGACGAGCTGGCCCTTGGTCACGAAGCGCCCCGGCAGGTCCGCGGCGCTGGGCGCGACGAAGCGGCCGTCGGCGGGGCTGCGGATGATGAGCTCGGTCTGGCGCTGGCGCGCGCGCTCGAGGTTCGCCGCCACCGCGGCCATTTCCTCGCGCACCATCGCCGCCTGCACGCGATCCTGCAGGATCAGGGCGTCGAACTGCGCGCCGAGCTCCTTCAGCTGCGCCTGCAGCACCGCGACGCGCGTCTGCAGGAAGGGATCGCGCGCCTCGATCAGCGGCTGGCCGCGCGCCACCGTGCTGTCGGCGGGCGCGAGCAGCCGCTCCACGAAGCCTTCGGTCCCGGCGCGCACCTGCGCCTCCTCGGGCACCCAGAGCACCCCTTGCGCACTCGTCCAGCTCGGCGCCGGCGCCACGAACACCAGCCCGAGCAGCGCCAGCGCGAGCAGCACGCTGGTCGACATCACGCGCCCGCGCTGGCGCCGCAGGCCGGGCGAGGTGGCGAGGAACGACAGGCTCTTGCCCATCGGCACGACCACCTGCGTCGCCACCGCCCAGATGGCGAGCAGCACGCCGATGAGGAAGAACTTCCCGGCGATGAACAGGATGATCACGAACAGGATGAAGATGCGGTACAGGAACGCGGCGATGCCGTAGGCCACCATCCAGGCGCGCTCGCCGGGCGACTCGGCGGGATTCTCGGCGTCGGCGACGCCGCACAGGTAGCGCTGGTACAGGTAGCCGAGGTACTTGTTGGCGCGCGTGCCGAGATTGGGAATCTCGATCGCGTCGGCGAGCACGTAATAGCCGTCGAAGCGCAGCAGCGGGTTGCCGTTGAACAGCAGGGTCGAGATGCCGCTGATCAGCATCACGTTATAGGCGATCGAGCTGACCGCGCCGGGCTCCACGCTCAGCCAGACGAACAGCGCCAGCGCGCCGAGGAACAGCTCCACCGCCATGCCCGCGGCGCCCACCACGACGCGCTTGCCCTTTTCGCGGAAGCCCCAGGCGGCGGAGGCGTCGACGTAGGGCACGGGCGTCAGCACCAGCAGCATGATGCCGATCTCGTGCACTTCGCCGCCCCATTTCTTCGTGGCGTAGGCATGCCCGAGCTCGTGCAGCGCCTTCACCGCCGGGTAGACGAGCCACAGCAGCAGCAGGTTTTGCGGCGCGAGCACGCGGTCCACCACGTCCTCGGTGAGGTCGGTCCAGTGGCTCACCGCCAGCACCAGGCCGGTGCCGACCACTGCGAGCCACAGCAGCAGGCCGAGCGGGCCGAACAGCGGCTGCACGAACGGCAGCGTGCGCTCGAGGAAGCGGTCCGGGTCGAAGATCGGCAAGCGGATGGCGAGCGGCGTCCACAGGCGCCGCCGCCACTCCATGCGCTCGTGCTTCTGGTGCCGCCTGAAGACTTCCAAGCTGTCGGGGGGCACGTCGCACAGCAGCGCGTCGGCCGAGTGCAGCTGGCCGAGCAGGCGGATCACCTCCTCCTGCGTGGGGGCGGCGTCGCCGAGCTGCGCGCACACGGCGTCCCACAGCTGCTGCACCGTGCGCTCGCCGTCCATCAGGCCGATGAACTGGTGCGCGGCGGGCGAGAAGCGGTGCGAGCGGCCGGCGGCGTGGTCCTGCAGGACGAACCAGACCTTGCCGCGGTAGGCGTGGCGGTGGATCTCTACGTGCGCGCGGATGCGGGGCTTCAACCCCGCCACCCGGTACCAGGAGGGGCTGAGGAGCGCGTCGCTCACTCGCTCACCGCCGTCATGGCCACCACGACCACACCCACATGCGCAGCCAGTGCCCGATCTTGTGGGTCCAGATCCAGGCGAGCCGGCGCCGCTCGATCTGGATCTTGCCCACGCCTTCCATCCCCGGGCGCAGCCGCTCGACGCCGCCTTGCGCGCTCGCCTCCACGCGGAAGTAGTTGCGCCCTTCCTCGACCACCGACACCGGGGTGATCTTCTCCACGCGCAGCGGCAGCGGGTCGTGCGGCATGCTCGACAGCGCGAGGTGGCCCGGCTGCCCGACTTCGACCGTGGTGATGTCGCGCTCGTCCACCTTCATGATGACGCGATAGGCATCGAGCGGCGCGAGCTCGAACAGCACGTTGCCGCGCTCCACGGGGGCGCCCAGCGACTGGCTCAGGTCGCCCTTGACGACGATGGCGTCGAACGGCGCGACCAGTTTCGTGCGCGCGAGCTGCTCGTCGATGAGCGCGAGCTGCGCCTCGGCCTGCTCGAGCTGCGCGGAAAGCACCTGCACGCGTGCGCGCTGGTGGCTCGCCAGCGCCTCGCGGTACTCGCTCGAGCGCTGGGCGCGCTGGCTCACCCATTTCAGGCGCTCCAGGCGCAGGTCGCGGTCGTCGATCGTGGCGAGCACGTCGCCCTGGCGCACCAGATCGCCCGCGCGCGCGCGCGCTTCCGCGATGTAGCCGGGAATGGCCGCCGCGATCGCGCGCTGCACCGTGCCCTCGAGCGCCGCGTCCGCGGTGACCTGGTAGTCGCCCTTGGCGAACACGAGGAACAGCAGCACCGCCGCGGCGACCGAGGTCCAGACCTTCAGCGCCGCGTGCCGCGGGCCGGTGAGATGGCGCACGTGCGTGCGCAGACTGTCGAGCGCCTTGGCGCCGAGCCAGCGGTCCTCGCGCCGCTTGACATCGAGCACCGGGCCGACCAGCAGCGCGGCGTGTTCGCACAGCTCCACGGTGCGCGCGTCGAACTCCTCGCCCGCCGGGCGCTCCAGCACCAGGGCGCCGAGCACCTCGCCGCCCGCGGTCAGCGGGATGGTGCAGGCGGCGGCGGCCCCGTGCTGCTGCAGGAGCGCGGCGTGCGCCCGCGTCACCTGGAAGGGCCCGCCCTTGCGCGGCGGATAGACGATCGTCGCGAGTTGGTCGGCGGCCTCGTCCATCGCCGCCTCGAGCGCGCGCACCAGGTTGGTCTTCTTGCTGAAGGCCGCGCTGTGCGAGAGCGCGCGCAGGATGATGTGCCGGCCCTTGAGAAAGCCGATGCTCGCCCGCTCGCAGCCGAGCGTGGTGGCGAGCTCGGTGGCCACCGCGGTGGCCGCGGCCTGGAAGCGCTCGTGCTGCAGCGAGGTGGCGATGAGCTCGAGCACCGTGACCAGGCGCGCCTTGCTGGTGAAAGTCTTGCGGCGCGCGAGCGCTTCGAGCCAGCCGACGCCCCAGCCCAGGCGCTGCACCAGGTCCTTCAGAGCGGCCTCCGATCGTCCCTCGACCTCGAGCGCGGCGGCACCGTAGAGCTCGTCGTCGACCAGGATCGGGTGGGCGATGAACACCGGATCCTGGCGGCGCATGCCGCGCTTGGCGCCGTGCACCGCCACGTGCCGGCTCGTGAGCGCGCTCTCCACCACGGCGGCGAGCTTCGGATGCCCCTCGATGCCCTGGGGCCAGAGCGCGACCGGGGCGAAGTTCGCGGCTTCCGTGGTGCGCAGGACGACCACCCCGCGCACCACGCCGTCGAGCAGGCGGCACTGGATATCGAGCCATTGCGCGCTGAACGAGGCCGCGTCGGCGGCGTGCGCGAGGCGCGCCCACAGCTCGGACTCGATCTGCGGCGCATCGCCTTCGCCCGCGCGGCGTGCGTCGGCGATGGAAAGGATTCCGTCCTGGTCGGCCATTCATCCTCCGAGGGCGGCTATCGTATCGCCTGCCCCGCGAAAGGGCTAGCCGCGAAGGTCAGATGGCGTCAGGATTTCTTGCGGCCCGGGGCCCCGCCGCTATTGCCGGGTCCGGTCGGCGCCGGCTCGGAGGTCGTCGTTTCGGCTTCGGCGACGGTCTGCGTTTCGGTCGTCGACTCCTCGATCACGGCCGTGTCCTCGGCCGGGGCGGACGCTTCGCTACTGGCGGAGTCCGAGTCGGTGGAAGTCGCTTCCGTCCCGGCGCTCGCAATCGACGTGGTGTCGCCGCTGTCCGAGACCGGCTCCGTGTCACCGTCTGTGGCTGCGGTCTCGGACTCGCCGGTGGGCGCCGCGGCCTCCGCATCCTCGGTCGTATCGCCGGTCGCGGTCGATTCGCCGTCCGAAACGGTCGCTGACCCTCTGTCGTCCGTTCCGGCGTCCGGCTCGGAAGAACCCGACGAGTCGTAGGCGACATGCTGGGTTTCGCCGCCTCCCGTGCTCTCGGTGCCGTAGGAGCTCACCGCGCCGTCCACCGGCAGCTGGCGCACGCCGGTCTCGAGCGTTTCGGCCATGAGCGCCCCGCCCACGAGGCTGTCATGGTCGAAGCCGAGCAGGTGGCCGATCTCGTGCATTACCACGGTGAGGAGGTCGATGCGCCCGTAGGCGGCGCTGGAGGACGTCGCCGTCAGCTGGTCGCCGCTCTTGTTCGCGAACTCCTTGTCGTCCGAGGGCGTCGGGTCGATGAACCAGCCGAGGCCCGCGGCATCCGCGTCAATCACCACGACGTTGCCCACCGTCTGCGCCAGCGCCTGGCCCTTCAGGTCGCCGATGACGAACACCACGCCCTCGAGCGCGCTGCTGATATCTCCGCCCAGCGCCTGCGTCCAGCGCTCGATCGCCGCAGCGACGATCGGCTCGAGCTGCGCCTGGTCGACCAGGATCGCGTCGCTCGAAGCCTGGGTGGTGGCGTTCTGCGCGGCGAGCAGCATCTCGGGCGCGGCGTCCTTGAAGCGCGAGTCGCTCGTCTTGAGCGTGAAGTCCTCGAAGCTCGCCGCGCCGCCGCGCGCCAGGGTGCCGAAGGCGCCGTCGACCACCACGGCGTTGAAGGCATGGCCGACCACCGCCTTGTCGTCGGCCATGACGCTCACCGTAGAGGCGGCGAGCGAGATGAGCAGCCGGTGGTCCTTGCCCGCGTCGAGGGCAAAGGAAGCCGAGGCGTCGATGGTCCAGGCGCCGCGCGCGCGGTGGCCGATCAGGATGCGGTCGGCGGCGGTGTCGGCCAGCACGAACTTGAAATCGTTCGGCGAGTACAGGTCGAAGACGAAGCCGGCGGCCGCGGCGGTGCTCAGCGTCACGCTGAGCTCGGTGCGCGCGCTGGCCTCGATCCCCTTCTCGAGGCCAAGGTCGACGAGCGACATCGCCGGGTCGGCGCCAGCGCCGAAGTAGCGCTCGGCGAGGACCTGCCAGTCGCCCGCCTGCGCGCCGGTGAAGAGGTCGGCCGCGCCGTCGTCGAAGCTCTCGTGGGTGATGAGGGTGAACGGACGCTCCAGCACCTTCACCTGGATGTTGTCGAGCTTGCCCTTGGCGTTCTCCGAGCCAAAGCCGACGTAGCCCCAGTTGAGGTTCGAGGGCACGCCGTCGATCATGCGCGGCGCGAACGCGTAGCTGAAGGATTGCGAGTTGTTGACGGTGACCGTGACGACCAGCCCGTTCACCGCCACCAGCAGGTTGTAGTTCGTGTCGGCCTTGAGCTTGACGTTGGCGGCCTGCACATCGACATGCCAGCCGCTCGCATTGCGGTGGCCGAGCTCGATCTTGTCGAGCGAGACGTTGATCCCGGCGAACTTGAAGTCGGTCGGCGAGTGGTAGTCGAAGATGACGTAGGAATTCGCCTTCCAACCGCCGGTCGGCTTCACCGTGCTGATGGTCGCCTGCAGCTCGTAGTAGCTCGGCAGCTGCTCGCCGACGTGGTAGATCGCCACCGCGTCGCCGGTCGTGCTGGTCGCCTGCGTGAGCAGCGCCCCACCCTGCACCGTCCAGCTGCCGCTGTCGGCCGAGAAGCCCTGCGCCGAGCCGTTGTTGAAGTCGGCGCTGCGCAGCACGTCCTTCGGCCCGTTGGTGTTGCCCGGCTGCGGGTCGTCGGGCGCACCGGTCTGGTCCTGCCACCAGTTGTCGCGCTGGTTCACGAGGCCGATCTCGCCGTACGGCTCGCCGTTGCGCGCCGGATCCTCGCCGGTGTCGGCTGCGCGCGTGCGATCGGCGCCCGCGCCGTAGGACAGGTCGTACAGGAACTCCTGCAGCGCCGGGCTGATCATGCGGCTGATGGTCGACATGCCGAACGGCGAGAACGGCACCAGGTAGCTGTTGAATTCCCCAGCCCAGTCGATCAGGCGGTCGCCGCCGGTGTTGGCGATGAGCACGTCGCGGCCCGCGCCGCCGTAGGCGAAGTCCTCGTAGCTCGACTGCGGGCCGTCGGGCTGGTCGTTCTCGCCGCCGTTGGTGCCGTGGTCGTCGTCGGCGTTGAGCAAATCGGCGCCGAAGCCGCCGAACATCCAGTCCCTGCCCGTGCCGCCGACGATCCAGTCGTTGCCCAGGTCGCCGAAGATCATGTCGGCGCCGTCGTCATCGGCCGCCTCGAAGTTGAGCAGGAACGGCGTTCCCGTCATCGTCGGATCCGGCGCTCCGTCGGCGGTGAGGAACACCTTGCGCATCGGGTCGAACTCGTCGTACGCGGCGAACTCGTCGGCGCGGAAGCGCTCGAAGCCGAGCACGTTGCCCAGGTTACCCGGCCGGTCGTAGAACAGCGCCAGCGCCTCGGCGCCCGACATGGCGTCGTCGCCCGAGCCGCCGTGCAGGAAGTCGTTGCCCAGCCCGCCGTAGATGATGTCGTCGGCGTAC